>CAYGYI010000024.1:0-13361 GCA_964354055.1 uncultured Candidatus Bathyarchaeia archaeon
GCCTAGTCTGCCCGCCAGACAAACATTCCAAAGACTCATGGTGCAAATGGGAATTTACAGTGTGATTTTCGGAGTTTACATCCTATTTTCGCTTGCGAAATAGCATAATGTCGTCCTTTTGGCATACATAGTCGAAGCCTTCTTCCAAGAGTTTTCTTGCTTCGTCAACTGTATTAGCGACCGCTGAGTGGTATTCGTCGCTTTCAAAGCTGATAAGCTGCGTATAGACCAGCGTGCTTTCGATGTTCCTGTGGCCAAGCAAGTTCATGACATGGAGAATGTCTCTGGTTTTGTGGTATTCCATTGTGGCCTTCCAGTGTCTCAGCGTGTGAAAGTGAATCTGCATTAGTCTTGGGTTTTGGAGTTTTGTTGCCAGTCTCTTTCGGGTGGTTGTGAACTGGTTTTCCATGAAGCCATAGTTTGCTTTTCCGAAGACGTGCTCGCCTTTCCTTGGCAAGGCGTTTAGCATATTCATTAGTTTTGTTGAGATTTTGAATGCTCGTGGCTTTCCGTTTTTCTCTGTAGTGTTCACGTAGATGCCGTTGCGTTCAAAGTCGATGTCTGTCCATTTCAAGGCTAGCGCTTCGCCTATTCTTATCGGGATCTCTTTCAATAGTTGCAGTGCTGTGGCCAGTCTCTTTGGGGATGCAATGATTAGGCTGTCGATTTCGGTTTCAAGAGGTATGAAGGGAAGTTTCTGGTTTATGATGTATTTTGGAGGCGTGAAAGGTATTCCGTTGAAGACTGCGAAGCTTTTGTAGACTGCTGTTGCCATTCTTTTGGTGTTTTCTTTCCATGAATCTTGCCTAGCAACTTTCTCCTTTACTGAATCTGGGTCGAGCAGGTCTGTGCCGATCTTCACGAGCATGTTCAGGTATCTTGCATAGCTGATTATGGTTCGTTTGCTCTTGTTTTCCTTTTCCATATGCCATAGGAATTGTACGATCTTGCCTTTGGCATCAGCTGCTTGATGTGTGCCCTCCCGCTGGGCCGTTTCCTGTCGGGTGTTTTCTGTCAAGTTTTTCGACTCCTTCAGGAGCTCGTATACTTGACTACGAGAAACTATGGCGTCTGCACTATTTATGTGCCAGTTTTGTTTTTCTTGTAATGGTCTTGGCTGGCTGAAGCGGAGTCCGCAGTTCCTGCATAGCCAACGTTGAACTGGTTTGCCATTGGCTAGGTAGCGGATGCCGTCTCTGTAGAGCTCGGCGGATCCGCATTGAGGGCACTTCAGAATGTTATCATCCGCGGAAGAGGAGCGTGAGCAGGTTTCTTCGTCAGCCACTACCGTCTCATCTTCTCAAAACACGCTATCTTTCTTTTAGGCGCTTTCTTATGTCGGCTATTTGCTGTTTGATCTGGTCCAGTTTCTTGTGAGTCTCAAGTTTCGCTTCGTTTTCGGTTGCTGTTTGGATATCGTTTGCTTCGATTCTCTGTTTTCCAGCTTTCTCGGCTAGTGTTGCTGCTGATAGGAGTATGTGGAAGCCACGTCGGATGTCGCCTTTTTCGCAGGCTGCTTTTGCGATGGTGTCTAGGAGCGTTTCTGTCATGGTGTTGGGTTTGAGGGCTTGTTCTGCTCGTTCCCGTAGTATCGTGTGGGTTTGTTCAAGAGTGTGGGGTTCGAGGTTGATGAGTACGGGTTGAAGTGTGCTGAGGGCGCTCTCGGGAAGACTCGTCGCATCTTCCATTCTATTGCTGATCAGAATCAGCGTGGTTTTCGGTTGGCGGTTCAAGTAGTAGACAAGGGGCTCTTTCTCCTTGAAGATTATGCTGTCCACTTCGTCGATCGCGATCACAGTTGACTTCTCATATGTAATCTGCTCGAAGGTTCGTTTGAGTCTGAACGTCTGCCAGCCTGCACACGGAACATCCACTCCCAGCTCTTTCAAGATCTCCGACATTGCATAGTACGGCGTTCGCGTCTTTCCAGCATCAACATAAACTGTTAGGACTGGAAGTTTGAGTTCTGCTGCATGTCTGGCGATTTCGGTGAGCAGGTATCTGACAAGGACGGTTTTGCCTATTCCGGGTTTTCCGTAGATGAACAGGTTTCTGGCTTGGCCTGCGGTGAAGAGCTCTGACATTAAGGTGGCTATGGTCTCTAGTTCGGTGTCTCTACAGGCTGGTTTGCAATTGGGCGGGTCTGAAAGAGGCTGAAGCCACCGCGAGTCTCTGAGAATGTTTGCGTGACCTGCCTTGAACAAGCTCATAGTTGATGTTCACCTTGACGGAGAGACTGTGAGAGACAGAGACGGGTAGTCCTACCCCTATCCCCCTTATCCAACAGACCAGCCTTGACGTACGTGGCTCTCCAATGGTAGCCGTCGCAGTCCAGCTCAAACGCCACGAGCACGTAGTCTGAGCCCTCGTACTCTCTGGATGCCCATTCGAAGTCGCCCTTGTGCAAGCCTCCGACGATAAAGGTTGCTGTTTCTCTGTTCCTCATGTGGAGGTCTCCAATTGTTGCTTCTCCCACGCAGTCTTGCAGTCGTCGCACAGCCACAGCTTCTCGCCCTTGAAGGATTCACCCTGCCAGCTCGTCAACATGGTCCTTTTGCAGACTGCGCAGTCGTGCCAGCCGTACGATCCGTCGGCCCAGTAGACAGCTTTGAACCCGTCAAGACGATCCTTGACTTCTGGAGGGTGCTTCGGAGGGGGTTCTGATTTGACTTCAGTTACTTCAGTTTCTTCAGTTAGTTCAGCCTTTGACGGTGATTCTTGAGTGATTCGATCCATGCTGGCTGATGTTACTGAAGTTTCTGAACTAACTGAAGTTGCTTCAGGGGTGGGCAGCCCGTAGCGCATTCTCAGCCTTTCAACTAGCCTACTGTCCCAATGGAGACCGGATTGCCCTCGTCTTCCAACTCTGCATCTTTCGAAACCCAGCGCCCTCAGCTTGCGACCAACAAGTCTAGCGGTAGCCTGTTCCTTCTCAGGAAGACCTTCATTGAAGACTTCTGTTACAGTGGCTGTGGCGAGTTTGCCGTCCTCAACTTGGTCTCGGCATTTCTGAACTGCGTCGAAGACTCGAGCCTCTATGCCTGCTTGCTCTTCTTCCAGCTGTGTTCGGGCTATTCCCTTCATGCACGCCAAGAGCCTCTGCCGGATCTCCTGCGTCGGCGCCACTTGAACTAGACTGATAAACAGCTCGATCACCCTCGCATTGTGGGAGAGCCCCTCTAGCTCGAGCTTTTCCTTGTTTTTGCCTAGCTTCCTGAAGCGGTACATCAGCAGCTTATCACGGAGCTCCTGAGCTCTTTCCTCGTTTACGAAGAGTCTGACTTGCCTCACGGCTTTGCTCATTGAGGTTATGATGCAACGGCTTTGCAGAGTGGCAGCGAGTTCCTCTGTGCCGGCTAGGACTTTGAAGCCGAAAGTGTCGAACATCGCTATTTGCGGAGTTCCATTCTCCACTTTCTCGACACGTATGGCGCATTGGCCTTTTCTGTAGCCGCTGTTGAGCAGAGCCAAGACTTCCACCATGTTTTCATGGTTGTAGATCTCCGTCTCATCGAGCAGTAATGTTGGGTGCCATGCTTCTGAGGCACGGAATAATGAAGCTGCGCTCATGGATGTTGCCATTATACTTCTGTAACAAAGCCTCTGGAAGCATTCCAATGCTCTGGTTTTGCCGCTTGACATTGGACCGAGAAAGAAGAGGTAAGGCACAACGGTGAAGTCTTCAAGCCGCCATGATGCTATAACGAAGCATGAGTAGACATCGTAAAGCAGTTCGTTTGTCACGTCTAGGTGATCTAGGAAAAACTGTCTGATCTCGTTGAAGAGTTGTTCTTCACTTTCATCTCTTGGCAGATATACAGTAGGCCACGGAAGACGCCTCAGCGGAACATACTCCGTGTCGTCGTGCGTGTAGCTTCGCCAGACGTCGTTGCAGATGAGGAATTTGCCTTCGATGCGATCATATACGAGGTAGGAGTCTTTGCTTGTCTGTTCGAAAATGACGTCTTGGAACGCCTTGCCAGGTGTCGGTGTAGGCTTGTGTCTTTCTTCTTCCATGGTGTCGCTCAAGCCCGTTTTTTCCTTCCGACGGTGAGTCCGTTTTGGAAGAGCCAGTAGAAGTATCCCTTATTGGACATCTTGCCGTTGTGCTGGGTCAGCTGTTTCATTAGGGTTTTGAAGTCTGGGCTGTTCGTGTCTTCGCTGCGCTCGTAAGGTCCCTTGCTACCTTCTGTCCTGATCCACTGGATCTTCGCTGGATCCCAGCTTTCATCTGTCTGTGGAACTCCCTTGTTGTTTGCGATTAGCTGTCTGGCGGCAGTTATTCCTGCTTCGCAAGCGTTGAGAAATTCTAGAAGCGCTGTGGATGCTATGTCTTCTTCACTCAATTTTGGTTCTCGCCTCCCGTTTGGGCCAGAATACCCAACCTTTTGATGTTCTCTGACCGCTGATTTTTCCATCCAAGAAAAGTTCGAGACAATGTTTCAGAGCCGTGTTCCAGTTGCCGATCCTGGCTGCTGTTCGGATGTTTTCAACGCCTAGGGGCAGCTTGGAGCTCTCTATGCATGTGAGGATGTTTTGCTTGTTTTCTTCCATCTTGTCTTCCTCTGTGACAGTAAAGCTCAAAACGTGGTCTTACGGAGTTTGTTTAAGAAAGAAGGCTAGAGAGACTGAACTGGGTCCAAAAGTGGCCTTCAGGACTTTGGACTCAGTCTAGGAAACGTGATGAAGATGTTGGATTCAGTCCAGAATCGCGTATTAGAAGTGTGAGAGGTGGTTGATTCGTGGTTGAAGATGCGGCGGTTTTGATAAAGAAGAAGCTTGCTTCAGGTCCTAAGGTTTCTGAAGAGCTTCTGGCGGTGTGTGAGAAGGCAGGGTTCTCGCGTTCAACATTCTACTATCACTTGAAACAGCTTGTTGAGATATTGAATGAGGTGGAGGAGATTGTTGAGAAGGATAGTAAGGGTCGGCATGTCAAGAAGTATGCTCTTGTAAAGAAGACTGCTCCCGTGGATGAGGCTGCTTCGCTTCAGGAATCACTGTGCGTTCAAGATTCTAAGGTTGACGAGGTTCAGGTCGAGTATCCGCCTAATAGGAGATTGCTTGAGTTGGCGGCTTGGGTGAAGCATGATCCTGAAGGATGGGATGAGGCTGGTGAGATGGTGAAGAAGGCGAGGTTCTGTCTTGAGCAGTGGCCGTATCTTCTACCAGAAATCGTTAGCCCTGATGAGGATCCTGACTGCTATGCTTTCTCGTGGTCGCGAGATCAGGCGAGAGCGTTTGAGTTGAGCGAGAATATGTGTTCTCGCTTTTTCAGCTTGAAAGGGGTTTTTGATGCCCAACGGGTTGACGAAGATGGCAAGGGGTCTAGTTTTGGACCTGTTTTTCTCGGGGCTTACCATTCTCCTGTCATTGTGGGTTACATGGGTTTTCAGAGGCCGGTTGAGGCTTTTGAACGTGCGGAACGTGTTGGCGGGCAGTTGTTTCTGCACAAGAACAACAGTGTGGGCGTTGCTGTCTGTAGGGAGACTGATGGTCGATGCCGGGTTGTGCATGTTGAGTCTCGTGAGGGGAAGTTTGAGAAGGCTTGGGTTTCAGGTTTGGCTGAGCAGCTGGGAGCGAAGAAGACTCGCACTGTGAGTCATGATTCTTTTAAGGAAAACGAGAGACGCAGACTGATGCTTAATCTGCGAGCAGTCTTGGAAAGACGCGGGCTTGTGGCATCTGGGAGATATGTCAGCTTGTTGGAGGATTTGTGGGAATACAGCTACAGGAATGCTTCGAGCGGCTATACTTTGGCTTTGGCAATTGCGGTTGATCTCTGCTTGGGCTAGTCGCTTGGAAAGCTTGAGAAATAGGACGGTTTTGTTTCAGATGGTCTTCAAGGGATCAAGAACGTGTTTCTTAGGCTTTCACGTAGCCCTTTGGCGCGCGCGAGATCTGACAGAACAACAAATAGAAAACTTCTGGCGATCATTCCTAGAGAATGATGGTTTATCTCGATGCCATCGCCGTGTTTTGTTGTGTTGTTCTCGTTGACAGTGTTGTCTGGAGACTGTCGAGCCTGATGCCGGTACCGAAGTTTTCGATCTGTGCGTTCTCTACTGCCACAAGACTTCTTGAAGAAAGACTTGTTCCAACCAAGTCTCCTCCCACTCCTTGAAGCAAGCGTTCATTCCCATCAACAGTTATCTCATCTTTCTCAACAACGATCCCGTACGCGGGAGGCAGGTCGTAATCAGAGCCCATGAATATGTCACTGGAGAAAGTGTAGACCTCGCCATCCCTTTCTAGAGGCGCTTCAGAAGGATCGATCGAATCATCTGCCTCAATCTAGATGGTTGGACCTGAAGCTTCAACTGGTTTGATGTCAAATTGCAATGCGACCATACTTGTCAACAGTAGTGCTAGCACTAGTCCACGAATTGACCTCTTGAGCACTTCTCTTCTCCATTTTCTACCGTTTTGTCAATGAGAACATCCCGAAGAAATGCTTTGTTTGCTGTAGTGTCCCCGATCATGCGGGGCTTCTGCCATAGTATATTGTCTGTGGCGTGCTATCTGTTTCGAAATCCTGCAAAATGGTTTCTTTGTCTAGTTGTTCCTGGTTTGGATCTGCTTGATGGGAGGTTCTTCCCTGTACTGAGATTGAATTAAGATAGAAGTGCGCCGCGAAGCTGCCCTCGGAAGCCGCAAGGGGAAAAAGTGCCTTTACTGGCCATTTTATGGACACCAGGCGCGTTCACATTGTAATTTGACGTAACACATATATCCACATTCTGTGTGTCACTCTGTAATGATTTGATCTATGCAAGAAAAAGTCGTCGCACTGAGTCAGGGAGAGGCTCTGCTTCAGATAAAGAACATTGTTTTGAGCAAAGATTGCGACATAATTGTCGACGAACCTTCAAAGGTCATTGTAAGACATGGAGTTGTCTTTGGGTATTCACCAACAACAGTTAGCAAATTGATAACCTTTCAAGTGACTCCCCACAATTCCGGCACAAGAGTCACAAGTGAAACGTCATTGGCAACATCACAAATGGTGTTTCAAATTCTGAGCATTGCTTTGTTGAGTTTTTTGGCTGTGTTTGGATGGTGGTTAGCCGTGGATGTCAGAGCATATGCAGAGGGATTGGGAAGTAATTTAGCCCGTTCATTTCTTGAACTGATTCGAAGCACCGATCCTCATCAAGCATACAGAATCGCAGGAATAATCGAGATGGTAATCTATGTTTCTGTGATAGGAACAGTGATAAGTGTCTTCGAGGAGATTTACCTCTACCTGAAGAGAGAGACTTTTGCAGGAAAAATACTGCGCTTACTGCCAACTTTGTCCCAACAGAAATGATGCGTTTCATTCTTCGACCATTGAGTTGCTTTGAAATGGCAGGGTTTATGTTTCAATTGGCACTTTGCCTGACAATGCTGATTGTACTAGGGCAAGACGGTCATCGAAGTCTTTTTTCTTAATGACATATGGCCCAAACTGCTTCGGACCCATGCGGATCTTTATTGTGCTTCTCCAGATGGTTTTTTTCATCAGTACCAAAGAGGCTCCGTCATAAGGAATGGCAATGTTTTCCTTATCTGAGGCTAGAATTGCTTGAGTCGATAGCTTTCTGAGTTCCTCAAATCTCTTGTTTCCGATTTTTGCTACAACGAGTTTGTTTGGTGTGAAGAATAAGGCAAGGGATTTTGGCGAGAAAACACGGGGTTCTGAGACTTCAAATCCACCCAAGGGGTTCTCAGAGATGGCTTCATCTCTGGCAGATGACGTGATGGCAGTTGTTGTTGCCTGTGGTTCCTCTTTCCATCTTAGCATTTTGGGCGATTGGAGCCCTACAGAGGCTCCGGTTACAAGTGCGATTAGAAATGCGATGTCCAACAGGAAAAATGCGATGTCACCGGCACGAGAATATAGGAAGCTTCCCCCCCAAACTACTCAGAACTAGTGTCGCCATACCAGGAAGATGCTTTTTTTCCCATGATATTCCAATGAAATAGGTGCCGAACAAGGAGCCGATTAGGAAGCCGAGCAGGGAAAAAATGAGTGCTCCTGAAAACATGAAGTATCTTGCTGGGATCGACTTTTCGTCTATATTGCTTTTCTTTCCGCTTGTCACATTTGGGCTGCGACTTTTCAGTCTGATCTTGGCGAGATATTTCGTGGCTGGATTGACAAGAACAAAAACTGTTCCCCAGAGAAATGCAGTTCCAATGATCCATGACAAAATGTCCATATATCAACTCAATCCTGGACTCAAGGCATACCGCATCCGAAACACGACTGCGAAGTCTTTTGTCATTCGCAATATTTCACTTTTCTGGTGTTGGTTTATAGAGGAACCTTATATCTCCAACTTTGCTGGAATAGGTCCTGTTGTTTGCAAAACATGCGGACATGGATGCCGAATTCGGAACGGCGAAAGTCTCACGAGTCGGATAGGCAACTGGGTTCGGCTGCCATAGTGGGAACGTTGCAGATGGAAAAGAGGAAAAACAAGGATTGAAGGTAAGAGGTAGACGAAGATAATTCTTGTGTCTTCTCACGGAGTGGTTGAAACCTTTGGCAATGAATTAGTACGTAATTTGTCAGAGTCGAGCAAGTCTAGAGATCGCCTCAGTGTGCTAGTCGAGCTTCTGGCCACATTTCCAGCAGACCTTTGCGTTGGGGCTATTTGAGTGGCCTTTCTTGCAGGTTTTCCACTTGCCAGATGCAATCCTCTCGTTGTCTTCCTTCTGTACATAGTCGTTTGCGTGGTGGACAATGTACGCCACTTCTGGCGTTCCTTTGAGCACCAAACCGCATGTTGGGCACTCAGAATCAGGTTCAATGAAACGTGCACAACCTTGGCAATACAGTTTGCCACATTTTGGGCATTGACCCGCTGGCAATGATGGCGTTCTCTGCACAATGAAGACTGCAGGGCTTCTGCCGAGGTATCTAGGGATTTTCCAGCTTCTGCCGCACCTTGCACAATTCAGTTCTTTCTTCCTCTTGAAGAATCCACCTATCATATTTATTCCCACAGCTCCTCATCATATGCGAGCAAATTCGACAGACAATTCTCTGTACTCAGCCAGATGTGGCAGCCCAGTGATCGGGAGTTTGAAATTGCTTGGTAGGGGCTGTGTCCTTCTTTGGAAACCAGTGAATCTGAACAAAAAGTCTGCGGCTGATTGTGAAAGCATTATGTGATTCACGAAATCCTAAGCATGTTTTCGCACATGTCCAGCTAGTCGATCAATGGCTTTGAAATACTCTTGTGATGGCAACCGTTGCGTGAAGCTGTGAATAGTGACAGACTGTTTTCCTTTGGTTTTGTACATCATTTTTCCGCCAATCATAGCATGGTAAGTTTTGTGACACATGAAAGTGAAGATCAAGTTGTTGTTCGAGATCTCTGAAACCAGCTGGTTCATCAACTCTTGATCTTGATTCAGTGTGGCGACGAGCTGTTCATTGTTTCCAACCCACTTGAGCTCTGAGACATGCTGACCTTTCTTCTTTGTGACAAGTCGGACGCCCTTGCAATTGCAACTTACATCTTCTATGAGGAATATGATTTCGGAAGTGAGACCGGCTGCGTGTGTGTCTTTGGCAACGTAGCCCAAGTTGGCCCCGTTCAGTTTTAGTATGCCTTTGTAGGCGAAGCTTCTGTCCAGATCAGCAAATCCAGCATTGAAACCTATGCTGTTGAGATAATCGTGCAGATCCTCCATCATGACTTCATTTAGCTTGGATTCTGAAGATACGCAAGGCTGAGCGATCTCTTCCGGAATCCCTTCTGACCCTTCAACTTTGACATACGAAGCAAGGTAACGCAGCAACTTCTCATTTTGATCGCACGAAAAGGCAACCAGCCATACATGTTTGTCTTCCTCTCTTTTACCGCACACTTCGATTTCTCGTCGATCCTGTTTGAATTTAACCCAGCTTATCTTCTCCCAAAGCATGTTGTACGACTTGGAGCTAGAGCTCAGGCTGCCTAGCAAAGGTTCTAGCACCCATCCGCCAATAACTCCAAAGAGGTGTTTGGCGTGCTTTGTAGGTCCGGGCTTGACGTCTCCAATCTGGAGATGTGTGGGGTAGACTGCTAGCCAGCAGCCTCGGGATTCAGAAGGATGCAGTATCTTGGTGTTTGTGTCGGTTTTCTCTGAAGGTTCAGCTAATCTTCCTGTGCCTAGAAAAACAGGCTGAGCTGTCAATGGGTTTCTCCAAGCACACTTGAACATCCATATATTTAAAGCTACACAGAAAAGAACACTGCTATCCTAACTTTCTCAACTCAACTTCGGTTGGTCAAGGAGTTGCACCAAAAGACCCCACCAAACCTCCAAATCCATACACAATCCGGAAACAAGAACTCGACAGGCTACCGCCAACCTCCTTGGGCAAGCCATAGATCCAAAGAACTTGCTCTTAGGGTTATCAATAAGGAATGTTGAAGCCAATATCAAACAAGAGACATGACGAACTAACAACCTCGCAGGTCCAGAGGAGAATCCGAGAATGAATCCAAGCCAACTTCATGAAGTTCTAGGTTTAACAGATCCAGTGTTCCCACAAGTCCGAGAAGTCCGTCTGAACTAGAAACCCACATGGTCTAGAGAAACAAGATTGCACATCACAATCTCTTGAAAAACAATTTCAACGCCCACCAGCCATGTTGCATCAAAGCAAAGAAGGACAGAATTGCGATCAATATGCCGAACATACCGACAATAGCTGCAGGCCATGTGTTTTCTCGAATCAAATACGCACCTATGATCACAAAGTCTCCAATGATCCACCCTGCTGTTGGAAGAACCACATTCAAAACCAAAAGGTCGAATAATGAAATCTTTCTGAAACAGTCTTTTGCTTCTTTCTTGTTTCCCAACTTTTCGAGGAACAGCCCTTTGTAGGCGAAAGCACGGTAATATTTGGGCGATTTTTCCAGTGCTCTGTCATAGCAGGCAAGTGCTTCTGAACTGTCAGTCTTTTGAAGTGAAAACGCTTTCTTCACCAATTCTTCTGCTTGACGTTCAGTTTCTTGAGATGATTCTCCGGATCTCTCTGTTTTCATTCTCTCACTTTTCCTTTTTCCTTGCTTTTCAGGCGAGGAAATCAAATACTGGGATGGTCCTTCTTCAAGATCATCGTGTTAATAGCTTGTTTTCTTCTGAATCGTTAATAAGAGTTGTCTTAGGCAGTCACATTTATGTGGTCAGTCTTTGATCGGGGCTTGTTGTGGTCCACAGAAACGTTCCTCAATTCCCCTGCAAAGAGGCGACCGCAATGTCAAAGAAGCAATTGTCGCACTCCTTAGAGAAAACTGAAGTTGAGGTTTGAAGAAAAACTTATCTTGTCACCAACAGATTGCTCAGTCATGCCAGAGAAGTCTCCAAAATTCCAAATGGCGTCGCTAGATCCACACGATTTTGTTGCTATTCCCAACTGGAACATTGCTGTGACAAGAACTGAAGTCAGAACAGCACGTGATAGGGTTCTTGCTAACATAAATTGGTTCGAAGCCAAGCTGCTCGTTCAGAATCTCGGTCCTGACTATTTCATGTTGACATTGTCCCAATGGAGGAAGGCAAGAGACTTTCTTGTTCGTGGCTATCCAAGTGTGGAAATGGATTTCGCGACTGGCGAAAATGAGTGGGTTGATTCATTGTTGGCGTTTCCGAGTGGAGAGCGCGCGCATGCTTGTTCCGAAATTGGCCTGAAAATGGTTTTTATTCGCCCTCCATGACCTAGGGACGGCTTTGGGCTTCATGTCAGTTCTTGATTTCCTTGGGGACTTTGTCTTCCTCGAACACAGGAAAAACGGACAAACCGGAATTAAAACCATTTTTGACCATTTTAAGGACAAACCAGCGCGCTATTGGCAAGGCGTGTGGTAGGTCTTGTGTACGTTATTATCTCCATACTTGGCTTTGTCAGTGGAATATTGACTGGATTTTCCGTTGCCATTTTCGTAGGTGCCCTCTGCGCTGTTTTTGCGTACATTAACTCCAAGAAATACTAGGATGAAAAGGCCACGCAAAGCGAATGAACGACACGCGCGCTAAGTGGGCACGCATGCCATCGTATTGAATCTCATATCGAGAAACTGACGGAATGCTTTTTCAAGCCTTCCTTTTGGATTTCCATTGTGCGTTTTTTTATCTCAGCGTTCCTTTGAGCCATCATTTTGAAAAGAAGGGCAATCGTAACTGCCATTAGTGGGGTATCAATGGAAATTACGATCCATCCGACTAATCGATTACCCCAAGCCATGACTGCCGGTAGCGTTATTATTACTAGAAGAGTCGCTAAGAGCATTTGGAGCGCGCGCGTGCGATAATGCTGAGGTAATGCGATGTGAAATGCCGGGACCATCCAAGATTGGATATGGCCACATTTTGGACATTTTTGAGGCGAATTCGAAATAAAACCGCCATTTTTCAACGTCTCTTGTGAGTTAACCATCCTTTTCATGGCGAACTCCCTTGCATACGCAGTGTAGCCAGTGTAGTCACTTGTGTGTCGTTCTGTAAACGTAAAATGCTTGCCGCAATCCTCGCAGTCAACGTCGAAAATTGCTGCCCACCTGATTTCAACATTGTATCTCTGCCAAAGAGGCATATCGTCAAACCTTCTGATCGATCGTCCGCATACGACTCACTTTGAATGTCGCCATCAAACATACGAGTGAACTGGAATAAAAGGCCATACGCCAAGCGCGCGTGTGGTTGCCCGTGCGGAACAGCAGTGGTACATATGAAACTTCCAGAAGTAATATCAATTGGTTTAACCACTCTAACTTGAGGAGAAAGGGTTGAGAATAATAGCGCGCATGCCTGTTCCGAAAATGGTTAAAAATGGTTATAAGTCTGATTTTGCCTATCAGAGCTTGTAATGGGCTTCTTTGATGAACGCATTCTAGCCGAGCTTAGAGACGGCGAGCTAAGAACTTTTGCCACTATTCTCGCCCAGGTCGGTTTCAGCCATAACACTCTTCAACATCATCTCGAACGATTGACTGCCAAAGGGCTTGTCATTAGACAAAAAACGAGTGCAAACGGCTTCGGAAGACCCAAATTCACCTATCATATTCCGTCCCTAACCAAAAGACAAGTCACGAGGGCAGTTGAAGATCCAACAGTCGAGTTATTTGCTATCGCTTTCAAGCAATTGAGACACGTCTGCAGGTTCGAGAAGGGAGGCTACTGCAAAGAAACAAGGAAAAACTGCATGCCTCAAATCTGCCCCCAAATCAAAAAATAACACTTATGACCACTTTACACCAATTTCGGAACAACCATGCGCGCTAAAAAGGGGGGAGTTGCGGGAGATGTCGCCACCTAACTGTGTAAATGGGAATTCAAACTATAGCTGGACAGGTTACACCATGTTTTTGCCATGAGGC
>CAYGYI010000025.1:0-2702 GCA_964354055.1 uncultured Candidatus Bathyarchaeia archaeon
GGCTACCAAGAGCCAGATCGGGTACGTGCCCGAGGAGGTTGCGCTGTTGGATTCGCTCACCCCGCGCGAATTCCTAGAGTTCACATCCTCAATAAGAAAGCTAGACAGAAATGCAGCCAACGTGAGGCTTGAAAAACTGACGTCAGCCTTCGAGCTTAAGCAATACTTCGACACGCCTATCGCGGCTTTGTCTATGGGGAACAAACAGAAAGTAGCCATCACCGCCGCGTTACTGCATGAACCTCCGTTGTTGATACTTGACGAGCCACTGATAGGATTGGACGCGCGTTCTTCGAAGATTCTAAAAGAGCTCGTGACGTTTCAGGCGCGGAAAGGCGGCGCCGTCATTTTCTCCACGCACATTATGGAAGTGGCAGAGAAACTCTGCACCAGAGTGGGCATCATCAACAGAGGCAGAATAGTCGGCGAAGGCACGGTTGACGAGCTCCGCAGCCTCGTGAAGGACGCGGAAGGCTCTCTGGAGGATATATTCCTCAAAGTGACCGAGCAGGAAGCAGGAATGGACGAAATAATAAAAGGCTTAGAAGAGGAGTAGCCAGTGAAGCTTTCCGACCTCTGGCGCATATCACGCACTGTCTACAAGGAAGTGTCCTTTCAATCGATCTTTTCACTGCGCTCAGGAGGACTGCTTGCCCAGAAGGCCGACACCGACGTAAAGAAGCTCGTCAGGAACGCCGAATTCAACACCTGGATCAGCAAGATTCTCATGAGCGTGTTCATCACGGTTTTCGCCCTTATGGTCTTTGTGCCGTTGGATACAGGGACAAGTGGTAGAAGAATTTCGCCAGAACTGACCGTTGTTGGTACCGTCTCGTCGTTTCTAACCGTGCTTTTGTTTCTGATCGTGATTATGGGGCTTCAAGTTTCAACATCTTTTTTCTCTTCAAAAGTCATTGACATACTGAGTCCTCTTCCACTCACAAAAACGGACATGTCTACAGTGTCGTTTCTGTGTTTTGTCAGGATCTTTGATGTGCCACTGGTCATCGCCGCCATTGGGTTTCCGACGGCCTTCTACTATTTCGTAGGCGTGGCCGCGGGAGCGCTTTCAGCATTTCTGGGCATCTTGGTCACTGAGATGTTTGCCTTAGCCCTGACGACGGGTTTGGCGAAGTTCTTCTACGCCAAGATAGCAGGAGCAAACGGCAGGTCGCTATGGAAGACTCTGATGAGGGGTGTATTGATGCTCGTTTGGATTTTGCCCTCGTTCGGCGCCTACGTCGTGATCAACTTCTGGGCAGAGATAATACAGTTCTTCGCATCATTGACCCGCACCGTGGTTGCGTTGCCATACGTCGTAGTGTTGCTTTACCCATTCTCGTATGGTTTTCTGGTCTCGTACGCCACGTTTACTCAGGGGCTTGACTATATTTCGCTTGCTTTAGCTGTGGCTGCTTGTCTAGGATACGCGGCTCTCGCCGGCTGGAGTGTAAACTGGGTCGCACAGACCATCAGAAGCATGAGCGCTGGAGGTATCGTGGCTTCAGCAAGAGAAATCGTTAAAGACGCGTTTATCAAGCCTCAGATTGCCTTGCTCGGAATAATTCGCAAAGATCTCAGGATAGCGTCAAGAATGCCTTCATATGCCAGCATGCTTCTTCTGCCGGCCATCCAAACAGTAATTCTCGTGTTCACGTTCTTGAGATTTGAAGCATTGGGAGCGAGCGAGATGCTGGGAATACTGACTGGAATGTCTTTTCTGACGGTTTTGATTCCTCCCACACTGTTCTCGATCGAAGGTTTGGCCTCTGCCTACACGAAGAGCCTCCCGCTGACAAAGAGAACGCTGATTTTCTCCAAAACCGCTCTTGCCACATTGACCTATGCCATCTCTCTGATCGTAGTCCTCGTTGTCACATTTTTCATGCAGAGAAACCCCCAGCTTGTCCTAGCATATGGAAGCGTACACATGTTTGCAGTGGCTGCAGCGAACATGCTGGAAATTCTGATCTTGACAGAAAAGTTTTGGAAGGGAGGTTTCGCTCTAGGCAACATATATGCAAAACTATCCACCTATATCTTGGTGCTGATACCAGGAGCGACAATCATTTTCATGCCTGTTTTTGCAGCCATCCTGTCCTTCGCTTTTGCTCCCAAGCTGGTATTATTCATGTTCTTCGTCGTAGCTTTTGTTGAATTCACATCTGTGACGGCATTGACATTCCTTATGAGCAGGCGAAAAAAAACTACGCCAAAATTTTAAAGCCTCTTCAGACTATTCCAACAGCGGTGAAGACAATGTCCGTGACATTGCGCGATGCTCAGCATCTCTGCTGGAAGAACTTCAGAAAAATCAACGACTCTCTTGAGCCAAAAAGAGGGAAAGGCTGGACGCCTTTCGTGATGACCACTGACCTACTTGAGGAAGCAGGCGAAGTGGCTGCAGCCATCAAGGGTTTGGAAGGGTTCAAGCCGCCTGACAAACCGAAAACGAAGGAGATGCTGGCTACGGGGCTTTCAGACCTGCTATACATAATCTTCGTATTGGCGGAACACTACGGCATAGAATTGGAAGACTCGTTCTTGCAGACTGTGAACGACTATATGCTCAGATTCATTGAATGAAGCCAACACAGCTTTGTGCCTAGAAATATTCTGAGCTTAGGATTATTTTATTAGCGCGCTTGCCTACCTTATGTGCGAGTTTGAACTTCATCGCAAAGATGGCATTTTCAAGTCTT
>CAYGYI010000025.1:2802-13049 GCA_964354055.1 uncultured Candidatus Bathyarchaeia archaeon
GCCTACCTTATGTGCGAGTTTGAACTTCATCGCAAAGATGGCATTTTCAAGTCTTTTGCGATCTGTTATGTTCCAGCTCATGTGAAGCGTTTATGCATTCGTCTAGGAGACAGATCTACAAGGCGTTGGCTCCCGCGTGAGAAAAGGGAAAGACGGGAATCTACAGCTTCTTATACACGATATCGGTTTCTCTCACATGCTGTAACACTTTCAGACCTATGCTCTGCCCTGCCTCAGCCTTCTGAACATTCGCATGCTCTATCTGCATCGAATCAACAGTCTGTTCGAAATCAGTATTAGGTCCCTTGAAGACTATTCGATCACCCACGGCCAACGGCGCGTCCAGCTCAACAACAGCCACACTGATTTTCGAAAAGAAATGAGTCACCCGCCCAACTCTAATAACACTCTCATCACTCAAGCAGTCCAACCCCTAACAATACATAGCAGTTGTCTGCATAAATAATTTGTCAAACGACTTCACCTTCCAGATGCGTGAAAAAAACCCTTACAACTCTGATGAGCACCGTTTTACCGAGAATGTTGTCAGTCTTTCTAATTACAACGGGTTTGTAGGCGAAGTTACGCCCAATCCACGTACCCGAAATCCTGCCGACCTCATCAACCAAAATCTGACCAGTCCAGCCTATCCAGCGCCGGTTCCGCTCAAGAGCAATCTCCTTGACCAGTTTTGCAGCGACGCTGCTTCGATGCTTAATTGTCTGCAGCGGCACTGCATCAGCCGTCATCCTAGCTGCAAGCGTGCGTGGACGTGCGAAGAATTTGGAAATGTTCACCATATCAGGCTTGACTTCTCTTATCAAGGAAAGGGTTTCTCTAAAGGCTTCGTCAGTTTCGCCTAGAAAACCACAGATCACATCGGTAGAGACCGTGATCTCTGGAAAACTGGTTCTCAACGTTTCCACCGCGCCTTTGAAATCGTCAATTGAGTAGAGTCGATGCATATGTTTAAGAACCTGATCGCTACCACTTTGCACGGGTAGATGCACAAACTTGAACACTTTCTCGCTCTGATAAGCCTGCATGAGATCCTCAAGAAAATCCGTGGCAACGCTCGGTGTCATCATGCCAACGCGAACCTTGAAATCACCTTCGATGCTGCACACGGCCTTCAGTAGCTCAGCAATACTGGTTCCTTTGTCCTTACCATAGGAAGCCGTGTCCTGTGATGTAAGCCAAATCTCCTTCACTCCATCCGCCAAGTCCCTCCTTACTCGCTGTAGTATCTCATCAACGTCATAGCTCCTCAACTGCCCTCTCGCAAAGACTGCGCAACAGTAAGCGCATGAACCAAGACAGCCATAGTTTACAGGTATTATGCTTATCGCTGGGTTCATTCTCACTCTGGGAAGAGTCAAACTGGGTTTGGAAACTGAGGCGCCGTTCAGAGCAACTATTCTTTCACCTTTGAAGACACGCCTCACAACATCAACGATTCGGTCGCCCGCGGCTGGTCCCACAACTCCATCAAACCGCGCCTCACCGCTTAGTCTCTTAAAATTGATCAATGGCAGGCACCCAGCTACAACAACCTTCTTGCTTAGCGAGATTCGTCGTAGTGCACTGATCATGCGATTCTCAGTAGGTTCCTTCACCGCGCAAGTATTGTAAACTATCAGATCCGCGTCTGACTCGCTAGCACTGACCTCAAACCCGGCCCGAGCCAAACACCCTACTAAAACCTCTCCGTCTGCAAGATTAGTCGGGCAACCAAAACTTCTAACGAAGACGCGCACAGGTATCCATCACTTCACGTTGAGTGCTGCAATGAGAAATAAAAATCTAAGGGTTGCTGCTGACTGGAATTGACAGAAATGTGAAATGGAGTTTGCACAAGCTTTAAAAGGCAATGGCTTAACATATTTGCATCATGTTTGTAGCATAATATATACAAGTATAACTTCTCCCGCGCGTTGTGTTGTTTCACCGAGGGAGAGCTGTATGAAGCTGATAACGCTATACCTGCCTGAGACGTATATCAAACTTTTGGACCAGCTTGTAGACGAGCGGTTTTATCCTAACAGAGCTGAGGCCATTCGTGTAGCCATCCGCGATTTGATTAACGAAGAGGTTTGGAGGAGGGGTAACGTTGGTTAAAACACGTTCAAGCAAACACGCCACCAAACAGGACTTAAACATACAGACACCTGAAGCGCTCAAGCAATCTGAATCTTGTCTGGTACCGACAATCAGCTTAGGGGATGTGGGCAGCATTTCGGTAACGAGGTTGGGTGGCCCGGGAAGTGGTATCTTTGAATGCTTGCCGGTGGGTCATGAAGATCTTCCGCTGAAGATTCCGCAAAACGTGAGCCAACTGTCCATCTCAAAGGGCTTGGGCTCGATTGCTCCCCAGCTGTTCAACCTTGAACCTCGTTCGCGATCAGAGAAGCTGCTGAGCATAGATTTGCATCTGTATCAGATGGAAACTTTCTAGTCACGCTTCTTTCTCCTTTCCTTTCTCTGAAACAGCTAGTGCGGCTTTCCTAGAGGCATGACGTGTTTGGTCGAACAACTTTCTAGGGTTTCTTTGATTAGTTCGATATTTGCTGTCTAGATGTTGCCTTCTAACACTCGTTTTTTCGCGGTCACCAAGAGTCTTCTCTTGATTCGCGTGGTTATTGGAATTGCTTTGCCGAAGGGTTGGCAGAGGCCTTTGCGGATTGCCTCAAGCACCTTGTCTACCTCCAGATCAGCCTTCACGCTCGTGTACGCATAGCCTATTTCAGGTTTATAGTGTGCATCACTGCCTGCGACGCAAGAGTCTATGCCAACGCGGGCGGCAAACAGCTGACTGCGTCTTACTGAGTATTTGAATGGAAGTGCTGACGCGTTGATGGTCTCTACTGCGTCAAACTTTGAGGTGATGTGGTTGCCTAGGCTTCCCTTAACTAAGGACACAGGGTGGCAGGCCACGGCTAAGCCGCCTGCCTTGTGAATTTTATCCACCGTTTCGTCAGCGCTTAGGTCTCGTGGAATGGACTCGTTGACGCCAAGTCCGACGATGTGGCCGTGGCGGCTTGTCACCTCGATTCCTGGGATGACGAAAAAATCAGTGCCTTTTGCAATTCTCAAGCCGCTGTCAATCCTGTCGTGATCAGTTATAGCAACGCCGTCTAGACCTCGCCTCTGCGCACATGACACGAGATCTCTGGGCGTGATTACGGAGTCAACCGAGTAATGCGAGTGGACGTGAAGGTCAAGCTTAAGCTCCAACAGGCTCACAGCCATGAGTTTCATTGAGCTTTGTTAGGCGTTTTCTGGCTTCTTCCAGTTTTTCATCAAGCTCTTGTGGTTTCTCGTCTATTTTGTGGAAAAGAGGTTTCGACTTGGCTATTTTGTGGCTGGCAGGCAACGGTTTGAGCGCCTCAGTCCATTTCTGCTCGTGAACGGTGCCAGAAAGGCCAAGTGTTCTCCAGATTTCGTCGGCTGCAAATGGTATGAAGGGTTCGGAGACCACTGCAAGTGTCTTGACCAGTTGTGTTGTCACGTAGAATATAGCTGCGGCCTTATTCTTTTCTGTCTTGACAAGTTTCCACGGTTCTTTCTCGTTGAGGTACTGGTTGCCAACGCGGCTTATGCTTATCATGGTATTGACGGCAGACTGCAGGTGGCAGGCTTCGATTTCCTGTGCTATGGCGTCCACTTTTTCTTTGACGACCTCGAGTATTCGCTTTGCATCCTCATCCAAGATTTCTGCGTGTGGGATTTCGCTGCCGAATTGCGTGTTTATGAAGGTTAATGCTCGGTGGATAAAATTGCCGAACGTGTCGTTGAGGTCTGCGTTGATTCTGTCGGTGAATATTTCCCACGAGAAGTTGGCGTCTTTGGTTTCAGGTCTTGAGGCTATGAGGAAATAGCGCCAATAATCCGCGGCAAAAAGCTCTAAGGCCTCATCAAGGAAGATGCCGAGCCTTTGGCTCTTGGAAGCTTTTTCGCCCTTGAATTGCAGAAACTCGGTTGATGAAACATTCCATGGTAGGTTGTATTTTTCTTCAGAGGCTATGAGTAATGCGGGCAGTATTATGGTGTGGAACGGGATGTTGTCTTTCCCAATGAAGTATAGTGTTCTGGCTTTGTCGAACCAGAATTCCCGCCACCTTTCAGGTTCTCCGCGGTTCTTGAAGTATTCAATTGTTGCTGAGACGTAACCTAAGACTGCCTCGACCCAGACGTAGATTTTTTTGTTTTCGGCTCCCGGAAAAGGTGCCTGAATTCCCCAGTTGACGTCTCTTGTTACTGCTCGTGGTTTGAGGCCTTCTTTCACCCAGCTTATGCTGAAGTTCCTCGCGTTGTTTGGCAGCTGCTTATTGCTGTTGAGGTACTCGGTGATTTCAGGCGCAAACTTGGCGAGGTCGAAATACCAGTGTGTGGTGCTTCTCCTGACGGGTTTTCCTTTGCAGATGGCGCAGTAAGGGTCAACCAGAAGCGTCGTTTCCAGCAGTTTTCCGCAGGATTCACATTGATCTCCTCTGGCGCGTTCATATCCGCAGTAGGGGCACTTGCCCTCAACATACCTGTCTGGCAGAAAACGTTCACAATGTTCACAATAAAGCATCTCAGTTTCCTGCGTGAAAATGTATCCGTTATTGTATATCTTCATCAGATGTTCTTGCACGAATTTCTCGTGCACAGGATTCTCTGTTCGAGTGTAGTTGTTGAAAGAAAAGCCCCACTTTTTCAGTAGTTCGACTACTCGTGCGTAGTTTTCATCAGTCAACTGTCTCGGCGATATTCCCAGCTTTAAGGCCGTGACCTCTGTGGGCGTTCCATGGTCGTCTGAGCCGCTGACCATGACAACGTCTTCGCCTTTCAGTCTGTAGTATCTGGCGGCAACATCAGCTGAAAGAAAATGCAGGATGGTTCCTAAGTGGGGGAGATAGTTAGCATATGGCCACGCTGCTGTGGCCAGAATCCTTTCTTGCTTCACGATGTGTCAACACCCAGTCAGGCGTTTAATAAAAAAGAGCATCCCCAGTACTTAAGAGGTGCTGCTTTTCCGTAAGCAAAATGGTTCTCGTCATGTAGCTACTTCCGCTTGCGGTATATGGCTACCTGGCTGTTCTGGTCGTATCTGACTAACTCAAAGCCAGCTTCAATGAGCTTATCCTCTTCTTCCAGCGTCTTAGCGTGAGCCGTATGGTACTCGTTGCTTTCAAACTCTATCAAATGCGTGTAGATTTCCGTGTTTTCCAGCCGCTTGTGTCCAAGCATGTACTTCACGTGTAGAATATCTCTGGTTCTCTTATATTCCATAGTAGCCTTCCAGTGTCGGAAGGTGTGAAAGTGGATCTGTCGTAGCCTTGGATTTTGAAGTGTTAGTGCCAGCTTGGTTCTTGAGCGTCCGAAGGAATCTTGAATTGCTTGCCTTCTTGGAACGAATATGTAGTTGCCGTACTTCTTGGGTATAGCGTTAATCATGCTTATCGTCTTAGCTGAAACCTTGACCGTCCTAGATCTTGAACCCTTTTCTGGATTGTTGACGCTTACCGTGTTGTTCTGGCTGTTCACGTCTGACCATTGAAGCTTTACGATTTCGCCAGCTCTCGCGCCAGTGTCCTTCAGCACTTGAAGGAAAGTAGCGGTTCGCTTTCCACAGCCAGCGATCAACTGATCTAATTCAGTTTCCAACGGAACGAAAGGCTGTCGGGGTTCATAGTTGACTTTCACCGGTTCCCATGAAATTCTGTAAGCCTTAGTGTAAGCGCGGTATGTGGCTACATATTCCCTTTTGCTTGCCGAAGTCATCTTCTCAGTTGCTAGTATGGTTTCAACGGTTTCTGGATCATTCAGAACCGCGCCTTTTTTGACGAGTATGTTAAGCCTATACGTTCTGATGGCGATTGTTTTGTCTGATAGTCCACGTTTCTTCTGTCGCCAGGCGTAGTCTAGGATTGTTCCTTGCTGTGCTTCTCCCGCAACAGTCTTTGTTTCTGTTGCAGTACCCAAATTTTTCACTCTCGGCCGAGTAGTGCATATTTGGATAGTCTGCTGATCTGTCCGACATTCCTTATTAGAGTTACCATGTTCGCTGAATCTGAAACCACATTGACGGCATAAGTAACGTTGAACTGGGCCTTCGCCGGTATAGCGTAAGCCGTCACGGTAGAGCTTTCCAAAACCGCATTGAGGGCAGGCCTCAACCGTGGCCAGAACCCTCCTGAGCGTCTTTCGAGCACAGAAAACATACTACATGAACCTCATGGATGAAGTAAAAAGTCGTGTCAAAGTGGTCTGGTGGAAGCGGCTTCAAACAAATAGCACAGACGGCTACCTTAGTTAGTGGTGGGGCATGTGGGGCGCTTGAGGCATATGCTTCTCCCTCTCTTCTTTCTATCTCTTCCTCTTCTTTTCTCACATTCTGCAAAATCTCGGAGGGAGGAATAAGTGCCCCATCGGCCTCATCTGCCTCACTTCTGGAGTTAGTGGTTGTGTTTGTTTGTTCCTCTTCTGGTTCCTCATCTGTCTTCAGCGGCTTTACCCTCAGACCTAGCCAGACACGTTCAACTGTTCCCTCTATACGCTTCTTAACGCTTCTAACGCCAGGGAGTTGCTTTAGTTTTGCTGTGAAAACTCTCTCGTCGTCGGCTGGAATTCCGTATGCTTCACAATAGTCTTTATAGAAGTCTAGCGTGTTTGCGCGTGTTTCATAGGCGTTTGGGATTAATTCACATTGTTCGGTTATGAAGGCCGATGCTGTATTGCTTGCGCGTTTGAAGGCTAGTTTTGTTTGTTCTGTTGTTTTAGATGTTGTGAATGCGCCTTTTTGGAGTAGCCTGACTAATCCTTCGATCATCCAGTTTAGGATGCCAGACATTTCTTCGGGGTTCTTAGTCCATCTGTGTTCTATGTCCGGGATCGCCTTTTCACCTAGAAACGTCTTCGGGTAGTTTGTGAAAAGTACGCGATCCCAGAAGGCCACGGTATCGTCATTCACCTTAGGAAAACGGTTGCCCATTATGAACATTTTAGCTGTGTTCATGAATCTTAGGGGCTGTTGCTTGTTTTTGATTTCGGCATCTATCATGTCCTCTCCGGTCAGCTTCTTTAGTATCGGTGTTTGCAGCGTCTTATGCGTGAAGGGTTCGCTGCTTACGTTTATGGCTTTTCCAAATAGGAGGGCTATTCTGAAGCGTCTGTCTCCGTTGAAGTCGTCTATTTCTAGGCTTGAACAATGGTCTTTTCCTCCAAATAGGGCAAGAAGCGTGGCTATGACTCGGCCTTTTCCGTTTCTCCCTCCTCCGTAGAACCACATGAATTTATGGTATGGCATACTTGGCACAAGGCAGTAGCCTAAGTATTCTTGGAGGGCTGGCAAATCCTCAGGGTCTACGACTTCCTTTATGAAGGCTTCCCAGTGTGGGCATTTTGCTTCTGGCTTGTAAGCGGCGTTCAGCTTGCATGTGAATATCCGGTCTGGCCTGAAGGGTTCAAGCGTGAGGGTTGATAGGTCCAGTAGGCCGTTAGTTACGGGGATAACGGTGCTGGCCTTATTGAAGTCTGAGCGATCTGCATAGCTAAAGCGTCTGACATGGTCTAAAACTTCTGAGATATAGTGGCTTGTGACCTTATGCTTGTATAGTTTCTCTAGGTGTTCCTTTATCTTGTGTTCTGCCTTCTCATAGATTCCCTCATTATAGATGTAGATTTCCTCAATGTCCGTCGGGGTCTTGAAGACGAATCGTCTGTGTATATCGTCTAGCGTGGCCTTCATGTCCGGCGTGGCCTCGTCCTCTGTCTCTTCTCTCCTTTGCGTGTAGGTGCTGGTTACCTGAATCTTGGCTAACGTGGCTTGGATGTAGTCGGCTCTCCGTAACTTTTCTCGGTCACGGAAAAGAAGCAAAAGAGCCACGGCTTCTGCTTGAGAATATTCGTAGTATAGAAGCTTAGACAGTGTCGCCATGTCTGCTTCAGAAGCCGACGGGTATTCGCTTGAATCGTTTTTCAGCAGCTTGTTTAGTTTGGGTTCAAGTTTTCTGATCTCTTCCAACGTGAGGCTATTATGATTAGCGTATGGTGCTTTAATCTCGGTCAGCGTAACTGTGTCGCCTAAGCTGGCGACCGGCGTGGGCAAGAACTCGGCTGGCAACTCAGACGCGCTAAGCGTGGCTGGCTCACGTTCTTCTATGATGTGGTATAGACCCGTTCCTCTCGGGCTATCACTTGGAACGAAAGAGCCAGCGCATACGACGTATTGCCATTCAGCCCTTACCTCTCCGCAATTCTTGTACTGGCCTTTTCCCTTAGCGTTTCTTACTGTTCCGTCATTCAAATAGAATTTGTGGGGTTTTCCGTTCCGTGAGACCACGGTTAAGGTCTTCTTCGGGAATATGTACTTGTCGGGGTCGTCCAAGTCAAAAATAAGTAGACCGGCGCCAGTGGCTACGATCCCCACGTTAAGGCCAGCGCATAGGCGTTTGTATGCTTCATCTGTGGTTAGCTTGTACTTGGGGCCTTTCCATGATTCGCCTTCTGGCACGTCTGGTTTTTTGCCTTCTCTCACAAGCGGAATCAAGTAAGGATTCACAGGCAGAAGGCTTGTGAATCGCGCAAATTCTTCTGGTTTCGTCCCGAGTTCCGCCCCCGAAGCCTTCGGCGTTTCAGCCATGCTTCAGAAACCTTCCTTTCTCCAAGCTCTAGCTGTCTTCGCTTCACAATTGTCGTCAGCGGTTGAGCCGGTCACTGCTGTTGTCTCCTGACATCTAGGTTGTCCTCACAACCGCCACCTTCCCTGAAACCCAGAGCTTTCTTGTCCTTAGACAGGAAACCCAAAGACACAAACTCTTTCCTGATGGCGCGCCTGACGAAGTCGCTCAGGTCTTCTCCTCTGGTTTTGCAGATCTTTTCAAGCAGTATCCGATCTTTGCGCGTTATTCTTACGCCAATAACACTGTTTGACATTGTTTATTATTCCCGAAAGGAATAATAAAGTACTCATATTATGAGTACTTAGCATGGAAAACGAGTTTCTCTCAAAAGTGGAAAAGGCGCGAGCGAAGACTGTCCAAAACCTGCTGAAAATCTACTACTACACCTACGTCTTCGAAGACCGAGAAAACAACCCCCTCCTTTTGGACAAAGCGAAGGATTTTCAGCCCAGGCGCTCGCCAAAGATTCCTCCAGGATTGCGCAATATACAGCGATACTTGAAATGCCGCAGCAGGTCAACTGCTCAGGGCTACCTGACAGCTGTTGACATAATACGGGAAGTTTTCGTTGAAAAGGAAGCGCGTGGGGTTCCCATCAAGGCAAAGGACTACCGTAGGCTTCGTCAAGATCTTGCCAATGTGTATGGTGGAATAGCGAAGGAGCTTCGCGTTGCTAATGACAGAGCAAAAATGCAGAGGATAAGAGCACTCCTAGACAATGCAGGAGCACTCGTAGGCAAGTCATCTGGCCTCTTCTCTCCTGCTGACTGCGCAAAACTGTTTGAGGATCTGAAGAACAACCTTGTCTAGGCGGCTAGGGACAGCATCTCCACAAAACGCTGTTGTTCTCACCCGCGGGCTTGCCTCATTGTCCGCTAAAGGGCTCAGTCCCGTTTCTGAGCATAGAAGGATTGACGCGCGCTTTGCGTCGCTGCAAGCATGCGTGGAGTGTTCGCTTTCATCAAGCGCTCATGTATGGTTGCTACTCAAACTGGAAAGATAGAAATTAAACACATCGGATTTGCACACGCCCCGGCAGTGCATGATATGTAATCTAATCCTAGCTTCCGTCCGATGGGAAACACCTTCGCACGGAGCCAATGGAAAATAAACATAGATTTAATTTTTGACGGCCACTTCATGCGAAAACCCATGGAAAACGCGCGTGTTTTTTTGGGGTTTGTGATTGCGATGGTTCTGGTGGAGGCTAGGCTAATGGACCCTGCTTTGGGAATAGCGCGCGCTCCAGAAATTAAACGATGAGGATTCAGATACTCAATAGTAACACGAAATTAAACGGTAAGAATTTGTTATGCAAATACAGAAATAAAATTCCTCGCGCGCTTGAGACATTGATTAACGAAGAAGCTTTGTTGTTTGCCGAATATGCAAGAAACGAAAAGAGAGATTGGCTTCCAAGAATTGGAATAGCAGTACGCTGAGCATTGGGATAATCTATAGCGCGCGCTAAGTACGAATTTCACTCTTTGAATTTGTGGGCGAGGTGTGCGTAGAATGTTATCCACTTGTTTGGCTGATTTCTCTTTCCAACTTTCCAAGGAGATTGCTCGGGGGTCCAAT
>CAYGYI010000026.1:0-3025 GCA_964354055.1 uncultured Candidatus Bathyarchaeia archaeon
TAGCGCGGCATGTCACCGGTGTTTGCGCCTTGGGAGATTGCCTTTCAGATCGTATAGGTCGCCCTTCCGACAAACCAGAGGACCATGTGAGCCTTCAGAGATTCCACTCGTTTCGCCCCGTTAGGATGATCGTTTTATTTGAATGCCACAATTTTCGGCGTGAACAACGAGCGGGCAGGTTCACTTAACATGAAGAGAGACGTCCCCGACGACTAAGCTCCTGACCGTACCATCCCTCAGTCTCAGAACCAGTGCACCAGTCGCATCCACATCCAAGGCCACACCAGATAGCAACTCACTTCCGCTAACAACGTCAATCTCGCGACCTAAGAAACAAGCGAGCTTCTTCCAATTATGTAGCACAGCTGCAAGCCCGTCTCTCACATATAGGTCATAGCTGTCTTCAAACTTTTCAAGCATCGTCCTGAACATCCTCTCAATAGGAACAGTTTTGCCAAGTTCGTTTTGAACTGAGGTCGCAGTCCCTCTGATGGATTCTGGGAATGTTCTTTCACCGAAGTTCACGTTGACGCCTAATCCAGCCACGACGAAGTCTACCGCATTGCCTTTGGTGCTCATTTCACATAGTATGCCACATATCTTTCTTTCATTCACAAGCACATCGTTGGGCCATTTAGTCTCAGCCTTGAGATTATACATTTCACGCAGAGTTTCGGCAACCGCCAAGCCGGCGACGAACACTAATCCAACTGTCTCTGAGGCTCGCATCCGGGGCCTAAGTATCACTGAAAAGTACAGGCTACCTTCAGGCGAAAACCATTCTCTACCCGATCTCCCGCGACCCGCCGTCTGGATCTCCGCAATCGCAACCGTGCCCTCCTCGGCGCCCAGCTTGGCCAACTGCTTGGCCCAGGTATTTGTCGAATCAACTTCGCGCGTAAAGAATATGTGTTTGCCCAGCCGCTTCGTTCGGAGGCCTTCCGAAAGCTTGTCCACATTAATCTTTGTTGGCACGCTTGGTCAGCTGCTATGGCCTTTCGCAAAGCTCCAGCAGCACACCTTGCGTGCTCTTGGGATGAACGAAAGCGATCTTTGCGCCTCCGGCGCCTGCCTTCGGCGTTTCGTCAATCAGCGTCACGCCTTTCTTCTTGTATTCAGCAAGTGCGGCTTCAATGTTTTTGACTTTCATGGCGAAGTGATGTATGCCTTCGCCTCGAGTTTCCAGAAACTTGGCGATCGTGCTTTCACTGTTGAGAGGTTCGAGTAGCTCGACGTTTGTTTGGCCTCCCGTGGTAAGAAAGGCCACTCTCACTTTTCGCTCGGTCAGAACGTGTATGCCTTCAAGTTTGAAGCCTAGAACGTCTCGGTAGGCTTTCACGGCCTCATCCAAGCTCTTAACCGCCACACCCACATGATCCACACCGGTGAACATTCAATCCACGACCTTCTGCGCAGTTGCTAACTGCATGACGGGCACGTTATAAAAGATTTTCTCAAGCGAAGGTTGGAAAACGCTAAATGTCTATAGTCACTATGTAGCACGAGATTGGAAGTTGTGCATATGGGGTTTAATGAGCTTCGTAAGGATTATTTGCTTGATCGTTGGGTGGTGATTGCCACCGAGCGTGGCAGGCGACCTACGGATTTTGCGAAGAAAGAACGCGAACAGGCCAAAACGGCCGTGTGCCCCATGTGCCCGGGCAACGAGCATATGACGCCTCCTGCAGTGCTCGTCTACGTTAAGAAAGGCGGAAAGATTCAGAAAACCAGCGACAGTGGCGATCAGAGACTCAAGGACTGGTTGGTGCGCGTCATCCCGAATCTTTATCCTGCGTTCTCACCGCCCAGCGGAAAGACCAGCTTAAAACAGATCATGCGCTCAGACGAGCTAGGCCAAGCCGTTGGACACCATGAAGTAATAGTCGAGTCGCCAAACCACTGTGAACATCCTGCGGACGCGGTGATTCCGCAACTGATGCTGGTGGTCGAAGCGTATGTTGATAGGCTACGCGAGCTTTCGAAGAAACCCTATGCGCGGTATGTTTCGATCTTTCGCAACCACGGGCTGGAGGCAGGCGCCTCGCTTTCACACGCACACAGTCAAATCATAGCCACGCCCTTCGTACCCAAAACCGTGGAAGATGAAATGAAAACCAGCAGGCAATTTCATGCGAAAAACGGCAGGTGCGTGTTCTGCGACATAATCAAGAAGGAACGTAAAAGCAAAAGGCTCATTTTGGAGAACGGGCACTTCGTGGTTTTCGCGCCCTACGCAAGCATCAATCCGCTCGAATTCTGGATACTGCCAAAGAAGCATGAGGCCACGCTTCTCAGCATGACACAGGCCGAGACAAAAGCCTTCGCTGAAACACTCAAAACATGCTTGTCCGCACTGAAAAAACTCGTGAACGATCCACCCTATAACTACGGTTTTCACCTTGCCATAAACAAGGACGCAGGCAAGTACTATCATTGGCATTTGGAGGTTTATCCGAAGCTGGCGATATGGGCAGGCTTCGAAAAAAGCACAGGCATCTACATAAACACCGTCACGCCCGAAGCCACAGCAGAAAGCATGAGAAACACAATTTCATCAAACGAAACGTAGAACATCTGCCGTATGCTGCGGTTTGATTTGTGCAACATCTTCTATGTAGGCCCTTAGTGGTTCGGCCACGCTCCATGCTTGTGCAATGCAGCCTCTGGGCGTGTGTGGCGGTTCGCCGTCAAATATCTCGCTCACGCTGCCTAAACCTGCTTCGTACACCTGCTTGGTTAGCAGTGGCGAAATGACGTCTCTTAGGGCGTGTTGGCGTCTAAACTCTGTGTAGCCCTTAGCCTTCAGGTAGGCTGTGGTGAACGGCCCCAGTAGCCAAGCCCAAACCGTGCCGTTATGATAGGCCAAGTCTCTTATTCTCCTATCACCTGCGTATACGCCCATGTACCGCGAGTCGCCCCGTGCAAGCGTCCTCAGGCCGAAAGGCGTCAGAAGCTCACGCTGCACCACATCAACCACGTTTTCGTTTTTGACGCTGTCTAGCATTGTGAAGTCCAAGGAGACGGC
>CAYGYI010000026.1:3035-12930 GCA_964354055.1 uncultured Candidatus Bathyarchaeia archaeon
CTGATTAGGCCTCAACGAGCCGTCGTGCCAGCCCTCACATATTACGTCGAATAGGCAATTTCTTTCCGCGTTCCAGAATTTCTCAACGAAGCTCCTCTTGGCACGTTCAGTCATCCGCACGTACCTTTCCGCTTCGCCGTCCTCGCTGAACCGGCGTGCTAAGAGCTCCATGGTTTTCAATGCGTTGTACCATAGTGCTTGGACTTCGACGGCTTTGCCGACCCGTGGCGTAACGGGCTGGTTCTCAATTGCGGCATCCATCCATGTCAGTTGGCCTCCGTGCGCCAGCAGGCCGTCAGCGTCAACGTGAATCCCGAACATCGTGCCCTTCGCGAAATCTGCCATGATTGATTTCAGCATGTCCCAGAGGTGCTCTCGCACGAACGCGTAGTCGCCTGTGTACTTCAGGTACTGCAGTACCGCGTTCACATACCATAGCGTGGCGTCTACTGAGTTGTAGGCTGGTTCGCCTTCCGGTTCAGGAATGAAGTTGGGGATCAGGCCCTGCTTGCAGTGCTTCTTGAAATTGAGGAAAACTCTCCGCGCGTCCTCAAACCTGCCGGTTACAAACAGCAGTCCGGGTAAAGAAACGAACGTGTCTCTGCCCCATGCCTCAAACCAGTAGTAGCCCGCAATCACCGAACGCTCATCCGCATTCGCACCTTTAACGATGAAGGCGTCGGTGGCGGAGACAAGCCAGCTCAACCAATCAGACGCCGCGACGCTTTTACGCTCCTCATAGAACTGCGTCAGGAACCGTTCACGCCTGTCCAATTCTTTTTCGTAGAAGGCACCCATGTCGTAGTCAACCGCAGGAATCTCTCCCATGACGTTGCGCGCCACGTGCTCGTCTAGGTCAGCAACCGCAGTCACAGCGAAGCTTTCCATTCTGCCTGCTTTCACAGGCATTTCGAAGAATCCGGGCTGGTAACAGTCGTCAATACAGCTTTCTCCGCGTGCTGCCTCTTCGCGGTAGTACATTTGCTCAACCCACTTGTCTGCGAAATGGTAGCTTCCGCCTGTGGCTGCAATGATCAGCGTGGACTGCGGGTTGCGCGTCGTAATCTCTAGCTGGCTGGCGCTTTCTGTGTGGGTTATGTCTGTGGAGCTTTTCCACCTGTTGGTCACCGAGTGGAAATGTCGCCAGTTGACGAATGGAAAAACTCTCATCGTTGCGTCAGCGTTGCCGTTGTTCAGAACCTTGTAAAGTGTGATGACGGCGTTGCGTTCGTGAGGCATAAAGATGATCTTGTAAACCTGGACGCCTTCTGCTGCGTAGGCGAACCGCGGGAAAGGTGCAAGCGAAAACTCTCTGAGCGAAAGATACCCTTTCGGGAAGGTTCCGGTCTTGAACTCGTTGGCGCCCAGCGGGTAGGTGCTGTTTCCGACTTCCAGTTCGTCGTCCAGCTTTGCGAGACATACTCTTCGGTCTCCGGGCGGATGAAACGCGGCCACGAGCAGGCCGTGGTATTTTCGTGTGTTCACGCCGGGAACTGTGGAGGAGGCGTAGCCGCCTAGGCCATTGGTTATGAGCCATTCTTTCTGAATCGCCTCTTCAAAACGTGAAAGCGCTTCTCGGCTGAAACTCATTATTGGCAGTTTCATTTATGGCATCAGCTTCGCAATGTTTTTTTCTCTGGCCACGCCGAAATAGTTTGCTACTGGATTACACTTGCTCCTGAAAAGCAGTGCATGTGGTCTCTTCAGTTTAAGCTCAGTAAGCGTCTCCGCGTAGCCCATGCCCTTCGCAAACACCAGATCAACCGAGTTGTAAACGTCAAGAAACTCTTGCGAAACTTCTTTCACAGCAAGACCTACCGCGTTCGTGCCCGTGGTTATGATCTTGTCTGCGATCTTGCTCATGCCAGAAGCTTCAGCGTCCTCCAGCGTGGCGTCGTTGATCACAGGCCCGCCTTTCACGGCCACGATCACTTTCACGCCCATGTTCTTCAGCTGCTCCACCAGCAACGTGTCGAACACGATTTCGCCTGCATTGTCCGTCAAATAGAGCACCGTGTTGGCTTTCTTGGCCAGCTCGTAAATCTTGCCCACATCGTCTACTGCGAGGTCTTTGGCAGCTTCGCGAATGCTCTTGCGCAGTGTAGTTGACGTGAATTTGTGGCCGGGAATGTCGAACTCCATTACGTTGCCAACTATAGCTGCCAAGCAAGCTTTCTTGAAACGGTCTTCCTGCGCGTAACCCGCCTCAACGATCTTCCGTGCGTAGGACAGCAGCTTGAGGGCTTTCTCGTTGCTGGTGCGTTTGCTTCGCTTGTAGGGGTCGGGGTTGCCTGTGACTCTGTTTATAAGGCGGTCTCTTTTCGTGCCCAAGTCGGCAGGAACAGCGGAGGGCGTGAACTCCTTTGTCAGCAACCGCAACAGATCTGTCATGACTCTGAAGCGTAGCGCGGGGTTCGACGTGGCCTCCGTGGCTTCAGCTGCCGCGCGACTGAGAATACAAGCCACACACTCAGCTTCAACCTTCAAACCTGCTCGAACACACCTAACGCCCTGCCGCGTCAGCAAACTCGCGCATAACCACGTACGGGTCTTTCGCCTTAACAATGCCACTGGCCACAAGCACGCCCTGCGTGCCCAACTTCAAAGCCGCCGCCACATCTTCACCGCAGCTTATACCTGCACCACAAAGAATCACAACATCCGAGTTAACCTTCCTCACAAGCTTAACCGTGCTCGTAATCACTTCAGGCTTCGCCTTCGAAACGGGAATGCCCGTGCCTATGAGCTCAGGCGGCTCGATTGCGATAATGTCAGGTCTCAATGCGGCAACCGCCACGCTTACGCTCGGATTATTAGCGCAAACACATGAAATCAAGCCTTTGTCGCGCGTCAGCCTCACGACCTCGTCAATGTCTGAGAGTTTAAGCTGTCTCTCCGAATGGTTAATCAAAGTCCCAACCGCACCAGCTTCCTTCACTGATTCAGCAAGCACGTGCCCAGTGAATCCGCCAGGCTTAATAGGGTCAACGTGCTGAGCGAAAACGGGGATCTTCACGGTCTTTGCAATAGTAACTATGTCAGTGGGTTGGGGAGCCACTCCCATTGAGATACCTGTCTCAGCGTGGACGCGCTCGGCGCTCTTGGCCAGCTCAATAGCCTTCTGGCCAGTTGATTCAAGATAGGTTTTGAAGTTCACAACAACCATTGGTGCCTTAAGCTTTTCCGGCAACAGCCTCTCACCGTGTGTAGCGTTGATTCTGATTGTTAATATGGTTTTGGAGTAAAATGAGGGCTGGTTGTCGTGGGGCGTGTGTGTTTAGCGTGGGGGTTTGTTTTTGTCGGGGACGAAGACTGCTGCTGCGATTGCGGTTGTCCAGAGGCCGCCTTTGTCGCCTGTGGCGGACTGGGTCATGTTTGTGGTTTTGATGATCATTCCTGTGCTTTTGAAGAGCTGTTCTTTTTCGTCCCATGCGATTTCTGGGTCGAATTGGATGCCCATGGTTGTGGCCAGCATGGTTGCTGCTAGGTCTTCTGCGTAGTCGCCTGCCTTGTCGTCTGGCTGTCCGAAGGAGTGATGTTCTGATAGGTAGCCGTAGTTGTTTTTGCCTGAGGGGATGGCGACGCCTATCGAGGAGGCTATGAGTCTGTGCGGCTCGTTCGTCGAGTTTCTGGCCAGCACCACGAAGGTTATCTGGCCTGGGCTTATCAGTTTCAGTCCCTGTTCTCTCGGAATCAGCTTGCAGCCCGCCGGCACTATGCTTGAGACGCTTACGATGTTGCAGTGTTGTATGCCTGCTTCTCTCAAAGCCAGTTCAAAAGACTGCAGTTGCTCTTTGTGTTTGCCATCGCCTTTTGTCAGGAAGAAGTATTTGGGAATCATTTCGTTTTACAATGACTGAATGAGTTTATTAATGTTATGTTTCCGCAGAAAAGACACACAGCATTCGCGGTTTTCGACAGGAGGGTAGAGGTTTCGCCTGAGGACTTTTTCAGCTTTTCTGCAGGTTGACAAAAAGGGCACAAGTACGCAACAGTTGAGAGAAAAAGATAACAACGCTTAACGCATAATCACTGTGGGGCTAGCTAAGTGCCGCGATACTCAAGTGTGTTCAGAGACGAAACGAAACTCGACATAAACTATGTCCCATACAGGCTACCCCATCGAGAAGCAGAGTTCCGGTTGTTGAACGAGTTTTTCAGCTTCGCCCTTCAGTCGCCGGAAAGAATGTCTCAGAGAGTCATGATAACAGGTGACGTGGGTGCAGGCAAAACCGCGCTTGCGCAACGCTTCGGCGCTGACGTAACCCGCGAGGCGGCCGCACGTGCCCTGAGCCTCAAATATGTTCACGTCAATTGCCGCGAATGCCGCGGAAGTCTCTTTCTTGTCATGCAGCATGTGGTTTCTACGTTTCATCCCAACTTCCCCAAGCGTGGCTATTCGGCCGAGGAGCTTCTGGGCATCCTGATGCAGATGCTGGACGAGGAAAACGCCTATGTCATATTAGCGTTGGACGAGTTTGACAGCCTCGTCGAAAAGGAGGGTTCGGAGGCGATTTACGAGCTGACGCGGCTGCAGGAGGCAAGGCAGGGAAAGTCGCAGAGGCTGTCGCTCATATGTATCCTGCGAAGCCTGAAAGCCATCGGGCGCTTGGACGCAAGCACAAGAAGCACTCTCCAATCCAACATCATCAACCTCCCAGACTACACGAAACAGCAACTCGCAGACATCCTGAACGACCGCGTCACGCTAGCTCTTAAGCCCTCAGCAGCTTCCGAGGAAACCATGAGCTTGATCGCTGAAATCGCCATGTCGGAAAATGGCAACGCACGTTTTGGCATTGAACTGTTGTGGCGGGCTGGTAAGTATGCTGATGCGGAGGATTTGCAGGCTGTTACGCCTGAATGTGTCAGGAGGGCCGTGTCAAGCATAGTTCCTGCCTTGCGGAAGAATGAATTGGCCTCGCTCAGTTTCCATGAGAAGCTGTTCCTGCTGGGCATAGCTAGGCTGTTTAAGGAGAACCAGAAAGCCTACATTTCACTTGTAGAGGCAGAAGAGGCTTACGCCGTTGCATGCGAAGAATATGATACGACCTCGAACAGCCACACGCAACTGTGGAAATATCTTCACGGACTTTCAACTTTGGGTGTCGTCAAAACCGAAGTTGCCACGGCTGGCTCTCGCGGAAGATCAACACTCATCTACATGCCTAGAATCCCCGCGTTAGAGTTGGAAAGAGAGCTGAAAGACCTGCTGGAAAAGGAGTAAGATCAAGCCATGAACATAGAAGACGTATTCTCGTCAAGACTGCGGATGAAACTCCTGAGGATATTGGCGCAGGTCAGCGAACTCAACAGCTCCGACATCGCGCGAAGGCTCGGCGTGAACTACAAGACGGCAAGCGGCCACTTGAGGGTTCTGGAGGAAGAAGGCATTCTCCAGCACAAGACATTCGGGAGAATACGCCTCTACCGTTTCAAAGAACGCTCACCCAAAGCCAAAATCGTGCAGACCTTCATCGAGGAATGGGAAAAAGTAGACAAGACGTGAAGGGTTGATTTGCTCCCTGCGAAGTGGCGAGGGCGAAACGTTGTCTGAGGTCGGTGAAAGCGAAACAGAGAAAAGGCAGAACGTGCTCTCATGCTTTAACACCGAGTACAATTGACAGGGTGGGCATGTAATGGCAATGGTTGATGTATCCGGAAAGCCTGAAATTCTCCGCGAGGCAACTGCAACGGGAGCCATCAAACTGAAAACTGAGACCGTACTGCTGATCAAAGAATGCAAGGTCGCGAAAGGCAATCCGCTGTACACGGCGAAGATTGCAGGAGTAATGGCTGCCAAGAACACGAGTGCCTTGATTCCGCTATGCCATCCCATACAACTGACGAATGTGGAGATGGACATAAAGATTTCAAGCGAAACCACTATTCAGGTCACCGCCACGGTTAAGACGAAGGCCCAAACGGGAGTAGAAATGGAGGCTCTCACCGCCGCTTCAGTGGCCCTGCTTACGATCTGGGACATGATTAAGCAATACGAGAAAGACGTTGAAGGCCAATATCCGTCAACGGCAATAGAGAACATACGCGTCGTAAAGAAGGTCAAGGAAGCCACCCACGGAAAGGCGTCACAAGATGAGCGAAAGCACGAAAGAACATAAGGCCGAAGCACCCAAGCATCTGAGGTTCGGCATCTTCATATGCAGCACATCCCGCTATCAGCAACAGAAAAAGGGCGAACGAATACAAGACACCTCAGGCGACCTTATTGAATTCCTCTTGAAGAAAGCTGGACACGTAGTGGCCTTCAGAGAGCTGATTTCCGACGACAAGAGCATGATCAAAAAAGGCGTGCAGAAAACCTTAGACACTTCTGATCTGGACGCCGTGGTGTTCTGCGGAGGCACAGGCATAACCAAAACAGATGTGACTATTGAAACGGTTTCGCCGCTGATGGAAAAGATTCTACCGGGATTTGGCGAGTTTTTCAGGCGTTTAAGTTTTGACGAGATCGGTTCAGCAGCAGTCTTGTCTCGCGCCACGGCTGGCGTGGCAAAGGGCAAAGCGTTTTTCTGTATCCCCGGCTCGCCCAACGCTGTGAGACTTTGCTTTGAAAGGCTTATATTGCCCGAAGCGGCTCACATCGTTAAGCACGCACGGGAATAACGATGGCACTGAGGGACAACTATGGACGACCGCTTCTCAACTTGCGTATAGCCGTCACTAAACGCTGCAACTTGCGCTGCGAATACTGTCACATGGAAGGCGAAGCCCAGTGTATCAGTTCAGCGAAAGAGATGACGACGGATGAAATCGTCCGCATCGTCAGAATTGCCGTTGGACTGGGCATTTCTAAAGTCAAGCTCACAGGCGGGGAGCCGCTTGTGCGCGAAGACATAGTTCAAATTGTGAGAGGCATAGCGAGCCTGTCTGGTTTGACGGATTTGTCCATGACGACCAACGGAACGAAGCTTGCTTCATTGGCCGAGAAACTGCACGTGAACGGGTTGAAACGTGTGAATGTGACTCTCCCAACGTTGGATAATACTGTCTACACTAGATTGACTGGCGGTAGGATAGAATCTGTTTTGGAAGGTGTTAAAGCTGCTGCCGAGGCTGGTTTTTGCCCTGTCAAGCTCAACATGCTCATACTGAAAGGCGAAAACGACAGCGCTGTTCCCGAAATGATCAGGTTCGCTGCCGAAACAGGGGCAGTCCTGCAGCTGATAGAGCTTGAACCCCTCAACGTAACTGATGGGTACTATTCGAAGTATCATGAGCCGCTGGACGAATATGAGAAAATGCTGGAACAGAAGGCTGTAAGGATGGAAACTAGACGGTTCATGCAAAACCGCCATGTCTACTGCCTGCCAGACGTGAGGATTGAGACCATTCGCCCCACGGAGAATGCCGAGTTCTGCGGGCACTGCACGCGTTTGCGAGTGACCAGCAATGGGAAGCTGAAGCCATGTCTTATGACCAACGACAGCCTAATCGATATTTTGACACCCATGAGAGAAGGCGCAAGCGATGAGAAACTATCGGAGCTGTTCAAGGCGGCCAACCTGAAAAGACGACCCTACAACAAGATTAAATAGTGCAAACAACATTCAGCAATAGAAATTTCATGCTTTACGTATGAAAGTGACTGTTCAAAACATGACCGGAGCTGGCGGCATTTGAAGATTTTGTCTTTCAGGGAAATGGAAGCAACAGAAGAGCTTTTGCCCTTGTTAGATCATGCTTTCCGCTGGACGTTCAACCCGAGGACTTTTGCAAAGTATGTGGAACTTGATCCAAGACTTAGGAACAGTGAGGTCAGCTTCTGCGCTTTGGAAGGCAACCACGTTGTCGGCAACGTTGGCGTTATGGACTTGGCCACCCGGACGCTGGAGGGAAAGGTTGAGAAAGTTGGCGGCATATATGGCGTAGCCACATTGCCACGCTGCACTCGGAAGGGCGTATGCACGGCCCTCATGAACCGCGCTCATGAGTACTTCGCAGAAAAGGACTATCGCTTCTCGCTTTTGGGCACAAGCCACACGATTGTGGCCCATTCGCTCTATGTGAAGCTCGGCTACAGCGACTTGTTCGAAGCTGCAAGCGCCTACAAAGTGGCAAAGACTAAGAGGCTCACGCCACCAACGAAAGAAAAAGTCACCAAGCTTGACGTTGACAAGCTGCTGAAAACCTACAATAGACTTGTTAAGGAAAAGACTGGCTTCGTCGTGAGAGACAGAGATCATTTCGTGATGTTTGAGAAGGCTGAGGGGATAAGGAGCAGGAACTGCATAATCGACAGAGACGGCTACGTGCTGTTCTCAGAGGTCAAGCAGGGAGCGTGGACAAACGGAATCTGGATCAGAGAACTTGTGGCTTCGAACGCGAAAACGATGGACAGACTTGTTAGCCTCGTGGAGGCAAAGGCTAAAGACATGGTCTACGACAGGGCGGTCATGGACAGCACGCTGCTGCAAACCTACAGGTCACGAGGATACATGAGTGAAGAAAGAAGCCACGGAGTGCTTATGTGCAAACCACTCACTGCAGGAGCATCGTTCAGCAAGACTCACGGCGACAGGTTCTTCATGACAGGCCTAGACTTCTTCTAACCTTCCCTGTTCTTTCGCTCCCTACCGCAAAGAATCGTCGCCACCACAATAGCGATCGTGGCAACCAACTGCAAAACGAATAGAATCGGAAGCAAGACAGCCTGACATAGAAGACTTCCGAAAAGAAGCACCAGAACCGAAAACACTTGCCACGCTGTCCGCAGAAATCGGATCGCCCAAGTGAAGCAGAACTCACATAAATCCTATGTCCTTCAGTTTTAGCGCCAAAGCTATGCTTCCCTTAAACTTAAGCTTGCCCGTCATAAAGGCCCTCTCTGCACCGAGCTTACCGTTAATCATGTCCACATAGTCCGTGTCAGCCATCGTAATCGCTAACGAAGGAGACGGATGGACACCCTGCTTAACGTCTAATTTCTGGTTCTTCACAGTAATTGTCCAGTCGCCGCCGTTAGGCCCAGTTATGTTCATTTGTATTACGGCGTCGAAGCCAGCCGCCTTGGTCGGATCAAACTTCTCTGGCAAAACTTTCTCAAAGAACTCTTGAGGTGTCTTTATTTCCAATTGCTTTAACCTCCACTACAGACTCAAAACCAACGTGATGCTATAAAGGTTAAAAGCTTTTCACCATGACATGTCAAGCCTCGAACGCTTTCGTGGCGCACAGGTTACGCAGATGCGCAGTTTAGGCTAGGAATTCTGAGACCTCGTCGACCGTCTTCTTGGGTCTGGGTTCAGGAGATACTGCAGGCCACCCAAGTGTCACAGCGGCGACGAGCGACCACGGTTTGTTCAGGCACTCCGTCAGCGCTTCTGTAGCGTAGTAGATATCGCATATCCAGAGCGAGCCCAGTCCAAGGCTGCAGGCTTTCAGAAGCATGTTCTGTATCGCCGCAGCCACGCTTTGCAGCGATGACTTCTCCAGCAACCTGCTATCGTTCGCGTTCCAAACCATCACCAAAACTGGTGCTTCCTCCATTACATCGCAAGAACCGAACGACGAACCCATGTTTTTCAGGCCTATCTTTTTGGCGAGCGTCTCTAGCTCGCTTCGGAACAGCGTGGTCAGCTTCTTCTTAGCCTCACCCGTCAGCACAATGAACCGCCACTGCTGGCCGTTCTTCGCCGACGGCGCCCACGTTCCCGCCTCCAAAACCTCGCGAACAAGTTGCATGGCCACAGGCTTGTCCAAGTATTTGCGGATGCTCCGCCTGCCTCTTATCGCATCATCAATATCCATGCACTTCAGCCCACCTCGGTTCATCTGGGTGCCTGGGAGTCTAGATTTCTTTCCCTATTCCTTTCTTCTTGGCTAGCTCGTAAACCTTGTATGCCGTGGCAATGTCCTCTATGGCGAGACCGGT
>CAYGYI010000027.1:0-2244 GCA_964354055.1 uncultured Candidatus Bathyarchaeia archaeon
CATCAAGCCTGCTAGGATGACTGTGGCGGTTCCTTGTTGGTCATCGTGCCATACTGGTATCTTCAGTTTCTCGCTTGCCTTTTCTAGAACATAGAAGCATTTTGGCTTCTCTATGTCTTCCAGGTTTATTCCTCCGAAGGTCGGTTCGATGAGTTCGCATGCTCTGACTATCTCGTCGGGATCTTTAGTTCTCAGGCAAATAGGGAAACCGTCCACACCGCCTAGGTATTTGAAGAGTAAGCCTTTTCCTTCCATAACGGGCATTGCTGCTTCAGGTCCGATGTCGCCAAGTCCCAAAACGCGTGTGCCATCTGACACTACTGCAACGTAGTTCCAGCGGTTAGTGTATTCAAAGGATTTGTCCGGGTTTGCCTGTATCTACTTGCAGGGTGCCGCGACGCCCGGTGTGTACCATATGCCGAAGTCAGCAGGGCTCGTGATCGAGCACTTAGGCATCACTTGAAGCTTTCCTTCGTAGAACCTGTGCATTGGCGGAGCCAGTTGCGCTGGTTTCTTGGCCTTTGCCAGCAGTTCTTCCACCGTTGGTTTTCTTTCCTCTTTCTTTTGCGTAGTCATTGTAATCTTCTCCTTTTTGACAAGAAGGTGATGTTTTGAATATCACATCTTAAATGTTGTGGTAGAATGATGCTAATAGCCTCAAACCAGATGTCGTTTTTGAAGCGCTGGGACACACTCTTAAGTGAGGATGTGGAAAGACTGGAAGAGTGGTTGCCATGAAGCGAAAGGCTATCAACATTTACGATAACCCGTTCTACTACGAAGTTGCTTTCGCGTTCAGAGATATCTCAAAAGAAGTGGATTTCTTCGAACGATGTGTCGCCAAGTTCTCAGAGATCAAGGTGAAGAGTGTTCTTGAAATTGCCTGCGGGCCAAGCCCACACCTGTTGGAGCTAGCTAAGCGCGGATATACCTTCGCAGGTCTGGATCTCAACAAAGAGATGCTAACATACTCAATGGAGAAAGCGCGCAAGGCGGGCATAAATATCAAGGTAATCCAAGCTGACATGCGCAACTTCAAGACAGATCAGAAATTCGATTTCGTTTTCTGCATGCTCGGATCGATTTCAATCGAATCAAATAACGATTTCCTCTCTCACCTCAACTCAGTTGCACGCTGTCTCAGAAAAGACGGTCTGTACCTGATTGACGGAACAGTTCACTTTGATTGGACAAAACTCTGGAGCGAGAGTTGGACTGTCATAAAAGACAAAATGACCATCAACGTTAACTGGAGGTGTGTTCCTGCTAACTATGCTCAACAGCTGATCATGGAAAAAGGAGCAATTGAGGTAATAGAGAATGGAACGTCGAGGGTTTTCATACTTGAAAAGCTGGGAAAGGTGCTTTTTCCTCAGGAATTCCTAGATCTTGTGGCAAAGAATGGAGAGTTCGAGTTCGTGGGTTGGTTCAACAATTTCGATCTGGATCAACCGTTAGATAAAGCCACAGCTTTCAGTAGGCCTATTACGTTGCTCAAAAGAAAATGAGCGGTGGCTCTTCTTGGAGCAAACACACGCCGATCTAGTATCTTCTGTCTCTGTAGCCGCCGCCTCTTCTGTCTCGGCCACCATAGCCGCGACCGCCGCCGTATCCTCCGCCGCCGAAACCTCCGCCGCCTCGTTCTCTGAACGGTCGCCTAGGCTGGTCATAGACTTGGTTTGAAACGTTGTTTTGCGTGTTGACTTCGCCTGCAAGCGCTTGCGCTGACAACTCGAGTGTTCCGTATCTGCCTATGTTTAAGCGTATGTTGCCTCTGAATAGGTTAACGTAGCCATTCTTGACGCTTACGGTGTCGCCTTCATTTATCTTGGTGATGTTGTCGTCCCAAAGAGTGAGGTATACGCATCCAGTTTCGTCGCCGACCAAGGCATCACTTACACGATGGGCTGCGCCGTCTCTGCCTGCAGCGATTTCGCGAATCTCGCTTTTTGAGACCACTTTTGCCAAGACGTTTACGGCTCGGGAGTCTGGCGTGAGTTCGCCGACTTTAACGTCTACAGGTTGTTTGTTTCCTGAGAAACCTTCTACTGCCAATTCCTTTCAACACCTTGTATATTTAACAACACAAACTACCTTCCTAATGCACTTAAGGCTTTTGGTGGACTTGACTTGCGTTGGAGGACAGCTTTTCGTCCGATTCTTCATTTGTGATTGATTAGATTGGGTGTTTTGAAAAGCGAATACACTAACAGCGCTTGCTCTTTGTTAGAGTGTCGTGGCATC
>CAYGYI010000027.1:2344-12890 GCA_964354055.1 uncultured Candidatus Bathyarchaeia archaeon
TTTGAAAAGCGAATACACTAACAGCGCTTGCTCTTTGTTAGAGTGTCGTGGCATCATCTAACTCAACTGACTTCAGATATGGAGCATGAGTTCATAATGCTTTTCTTTGAGCAATGATTCTACGTTGGTTAGTGATAGAATCATGCCACGAATCAGACCATTTGTGCGAAGGAAGCCTGGAGCAAAAAGAAGAACGATCCATGTGAAGGGCCACTACAGGCACGCACACGTATAGCAGACAACACCCATAGCGTGTGCCTCCAGTTCTTTTTCAAAGCAGTTGGGTGAACGGATAGTCTAGAAAATGAAGATTGCGCAGGATTTCCAACAATGTTGACTGTTAAGGCTTTGAGTTGCGCGAATGGCTCTTAAGTCCAGATTCTCTCGTGTTCGCCTATAAGTGATGATGTTTTACACACGGTCTTTTGCTGGCAAAATCTGCACTAGTGCTGGCGAAAGCGTCGCAGCATGGAGTTTGTGTTCATTGCTGTTTGAAAAAAGAGAATTTGTGAAGCTCTTCACGTGTTGATGGTTTTTACCGAACCATCCTTTTGTTTTTCTCAGAGCTGACCGCGCGCTTAAAGGCGCCTTTCATCTGCAGTTTCTTGTACTCTTGGTAGGTTATCTTAGAGTAAGGGTAGAGCTGTTTGAAACGTTTGTATGGCAGCCTGAGGTCAAGTTCCATGTGTTCATTCGAATGTCGCGGTGCGTATGCTCCTAGCTTCACATGCTTTCTATTGCCGCTGAGTGCATACAATATTATGATGAGGATTATTATGCCGAAGAAGAGCCAGAGATAGAGGTAGATGGGACCCTCAAACACAGCCATGCCTCCATCTACGTTAACTGACTCCAGCGTTAGTCTTCTTGTCAGTTTTTATTGGCAGAACCTGCGTTCCAGTTCCATCTAGGCCTATTACGTTCAGTATATCTGAAGATGCTGGAATCACGATCTTGGTCTGTTGAGCGAATGTGTCCCTAATGACGTCAAGCTTCTTGTTCAGTTGAGCGTTGTCCTTGAAGTATTGGTTTGCGGATTCTGAGATGAGTTTTATTGCTTCAGCCTGTGCTTGGGCCACAAGTTCGATGGCTTTAGCTTCTCCTTCAGCACTCAATATTGCTGACTGTTTGTCTCCCTGTGCTTTGAGTATGACTCCCTCCTTCTCCTGTGCTGAAGCTTCTTTTCTGCCGGTGGCCAACAGACGCAACTGTCTTCTTTCCTGTTCGGCTGTTTTCTGTTTGTGCATTGCTAGCTGAATGTCGCTTGGTGGATCTATTCTCTGGAGTTCGATTCTGTTGACTTTGGTTCCCCACTTGTCTGTGGCCTGGTCCAAGACGCTTCTCAGCTCCACGTTTATTTTTTCTCTTGAGGTCAGGCAGACATCCAGCGACATCTCTCCAACGATGTTCCTCAGAGTGGTCTGTGCCAGCTTGACAATCGCTAGTTCGAAGTCCTCTATTTCGTAGAGCGCTCTTTTGGGGTCGATGATTTGGTAGTAGATGACGGCGTCGATTGTAACGACGACGTTGTCTTCGGTAATGATTTCTTGAGGCGGGACATCGATGACTTGTTCGCGCATGTTCACTCTTAGCATTCTCTGGACAAAGGGTTTGATGAATCTTAGTCCAGGTTCGACTGTCTTCTCGTAAGCATTGAAACGTTCGACGAGGCCCTTTTCGTACTGGTTTACTTTCTTGATGCCTGTGGAGATTATTGCCACAATCACTATGACCACGAAGGCTACGATCAGCATGATTATTTCTTCTATCATCCTTTCATGTCACCTCTTCTACTATGAGGCTAACTCCTTCTACCCTCACAACCTCTACTTTTGCGCCTTCCTTTATAACCTTTTCATGCGTCGGGCGACAGAACCACAGTTCCCCGACAAGTCTAATTATGCCGCCGTCGTCTGGGTGAATGTCCGTCTTTGCTATGGTGGTTTTGCCGATCAGTGCGTCAATATTGGTTTTTGTTGCCTTGACGTTCAGCTTGTCGACTAACGACCCGCCGTGTATCTCTCGAATGGTGAATGTGCAGTCGCTTAAGTGTCCCATGCGTCTCTGCAGTTCGCCAAAGCTGTCTGCATCCGTGTTGACTTCCATCTGAAAACCGCCGTTGCATCGTGTAAGCCCGTAGGTTATCTTGTGTGTCTCCGCAAACTTTGATAGCAATTGAATGAGCTTAAGCTCGTCTGCTTTTATTGTGAGGATGATTCTCATCGTATCTCACACAAACCTATGTAGGTTTTCATATATAAGTATTGTGCAGTATTGCCGGGTATTAATGAGTATTGATGATGTGTTCGCCCTCAACGCCGGTTTCTGCAATGTGGCAGGGTCGGCTGAAATAAAAACCGGAATTTCAAGTCTGTGGCTTTGGCTGGTCCTTGTTAGTCATTTCGTTGATTTGTTGTTCCATCATATGGCCACGGCAGTGGATGATCGCCGTCTTTACGCCTGGAACCTTTAATGCTGCATTCTTGAGGTCCATCGAGAGTTTGAAGGCTATTGGACAGAAGGGGCTGGAGGGCACAAATTCAACCTTAACCACGCCCTGTTCCTCTTCTTTGACATTAGTTATCATCTGCATTTCGCCGAAGGTCATCCCAGTTTCAGGGTCCACTATTTGGCCTACTGCATCGCGGACCTTATTCTCTAACTCGGTCATGTCTTCCACCAGTTTTGCCTTTGAATAGAATTAATGCGAAATATAAGTGTTGCATGAATATGGGATTTTTGGAGTGATGCCACGAGACTTCACTTAAGAGCCTATTTTGATCTTATTCCTGTACATACGCCAGCTTAGCGCCATGGTTCTGGGGTGAGAGGCTCTAACTTCATCCAGCCGCGAGACAGCAGTATTGTGTGGGGCATTCAAAACCTCCTCAGGGTCGACGTAGGCCTCTTCGCAAATACTCCTCACAGCTTCGATAAATCGGTCAAGCTCTTCCTTCTCAAACGTTTCCGTAGGCTCGATCATCAACGCTTCTTCAACGATCAGCGGGAAGTAGATCGTTGGTGAATGTAGGCCATAATCAAGCAGACGTTTGGCAATGTTCAAGGCTGAGACTCCTGTTTCCTTTTTCAGCTGACTTGCGCTTAATACGCACTCATGTTTTCTTGGCCTGCTGTTGTCGTATGGGAGTGATAGTCCCCTGATGGTTTTCAACTTGGTAAGCATGTAGTTTGCATTAAGTACCGAGACCTCAGCTACTTCTCTCAAACCCTCGCGCCCCAAGCTTAGCACGTAAGCATATGCTCTTAGCAGAACGGCAACGTTACCGTAGAAGCTTCTGATCTTGGCAATGGCATCTGGTCTGTCATAGTCCAGCTGATAGCATCCGTTCTGATAGACTATTCGTGGCCTGGGCAGGAATGTGGCGAGTTTTTCGCACACGCCGACGGGGCCTGCACCTGGGCCTCCCCCGCCATGCGGAGTAGCGAAGGTCTTGTGGATGTTTATGTGCACTATGTCGAAGCCCATGTCGCCTGGCCTAGCCTTGCACAACAGCGGATTCAGGTTTGCGCCGTCATAGTAAAGGAGACCGCCTACCTCATGGATCGTCCGCGCGATCTCCTTGATGTTTTTCTCAAATATCCCAAGCGTGTTGGGGTTTGTAAGCATGAGACCAGCCGTATGATCTGAAACTGCAGCTTTCAAAGCTTTAAGATCAATGCATCCATCATCAGCTGACGGAACCACCACGACGTTGAAGCCTGCCATGGCTGCACTTGCCGGATTTGTGCCGTGCGCTGAGTCAGGGACTATTATTTCGGTTCGTTTTTCATCTTCACCATTGTGCTTGTGATAGGCACGAATGAGCAGGGTGCCAAGTAGTTCGCCGTGGGCGCCTGCTGCCGGAAGTAGGCTTACCTCGCTAGCGCCCGTTATCTCGGCAAGCCAGTGTTCCAATTTGTAGAGGATTTCAAGAATACCCTGCGTCGTGCTCTCATCTTGGTAAGGATGGAGCATGTTCAGACTCGGCAGGCTTGCAAGTTGTTCATTTATCTTCGGATTATACTTCATCGTACAGCTTCCAAGCGGGTACAATCCCATGTCAACGCCATAGTTCATCTCTGATAAGCGTGTGAAGTGACGAACGACTTCGGGTTCCGAAAGCTCAGGAAGACTGGGAGGGTTTGTGCGTCGCATGTTCTCGGGGATAAGTTGATCAACATTGCCTATGGTCAGTTTGATCTCGGGCTCGGTCTGGGGCAAGGAGTGCCCTGTTCTTCCTGGCTTTCCGAGATTAAATATGACTTGTTCGTTCCAAGTTGCTTGTTTGAACATGTTCTCGCCTACCATCCGAAAATAGCGTCTAAAGCTTCAGCCAAGCGTTCGATCTCGTTCTTTGAGTGAATTTCAGTAACGCAGTAAAGCGCGGTCTGGCCAAGTTCAGGAAATTCCTTTGAGATATCTTTGCCTCCATGGATGTTACGTTGTAGGAGCTTCGTGTTCACGTCTTTAACAGTTAAGCCTGCCTCGTCAAAGTTGACGGTGAATTCCTTGAAATGAGCAGATTTGAAGAGTGGTGCTTTGATGCGGTCTATTTTTGAGAGCAGATGCAGCGCGTAGTTAGCCTTGTACATTATGGTTTCGCCCAGGTCGCGCATCCCTTCCGGTCCGAGCAACGACAGGTACACTGCTGTGGCCACGGCGCACAGGGCCTCATTAGAGCATATGTTGGATGTTGCCTTCTCACGACGGATATGCTGCTCACGTGTCTGGAGGGCCATGCAAAAACCGTTTCTGCTGTTATCCTGTGTCGTAGTCATTCCAATAACTCTGCCTGGCATCTGCCTGATCAGGTTCATATCGTCACGGCAAGCCATAATGCCAAGAAGGGGGCCACCAAAGTTCATAGAGTTCCCCAGTGGCTGAGCCTCGCCAACAACTATATCCGCGTCATAGTCGCTTGGAGGCTTGATTATTCCTAGAGAAGTTGGATCCACACCTACCACAAATAGTGCACCGTGCGCGTGCGCTATTTTGCCAACTTCCTTAGCCTGCGATTCAATCATTCCAAGGTAAGATGGGTTCTCGATGTAGACTGCGGCCGTTTTGTCGGAGATCTTGGCTTTTAGTTCATCAATGCTGATCTGGCCGCTTTCAGAGTCATAGGCGACAGAGGTGACCGTTATGCCTGCTGGTTCCGTATAGGCCTGTAGAGTCTCTTTTCGTTCGGGGTGTATGATTTTTGGAACCAGAATTTCGTTTCGGCCTTTGATTCGCGCCGCCATGCGTGCAGCCTCGCCTAGGGCTGAGGCCCAGTCGTACATGGAGCAGTTTGATGCCTCCATACCTGTGAGTTCGCAGATCATGCTTTGGTACTCGAAGAGTGCTTGTAGCATACCTTGCGCGATTTCAGGCTGGTAGGGCGTGTATGCAGTCAGCAATTCGCTACGTTGGACGATTTCCTTCACTACTGCGGGAACATAGTGGGGCCAGCAACCTGCGCCTAGAAACACTGCCATGTCGTCAGAAGTTTTGTTTTTCGAAAGCAATCTTTCGACGTGCTTCTTGACGGCAAATTCAGACATAGCCTCTAAGGGTAGATTTAACGGCTTCCTCAAACGGTATTCTTCAGGAATATCCGCATACAGCTCGTCGATAGTCTTTATTCCTATCGCGCTCATGATTTCTTTCTTTTCCTCAGGCTGAGCGTTGGGAATATACGGGTAGCTGCGTTTGGTCAACGTTGTCACCGTTTAGAATAAACACTAGGCGGAGTTTGATTCTTTAAGCTTTTTCGAAGATGTGCTGATGCTAGTACTGGATGCCTTTTTTGGTTACCATTTCTTTCGGATATTTGATGTCTTTGACTTCGTTCACGAAGTCTGCTCTGTCAATCAGTTCTTTGGGTGCATAGCGGCCCGTTAGGACAACATCTGTTGGTTCGGGGAGGCTATCAAGTAGGTCGATGACTTCTTTTATGTCCAGAAGCTGACAGTACAGTGCCAAGTTAATCTCGTCCAGAACAAGCAGATCAGGCTTCTTTTCTTTAACAACCTTTCCGGCAAACTCGAGCGCTCTGTGAGCCAGTTTCTTGTCCTCGTCGTTCAGAGCACTTAGTCCGACCCAGCCCTTGCGTCCGAACTGGTAAATCTCATAGTATGGCGCAAGCATGTTTTTGACTTGATATTCGCCTGTGTTCTTCCACCATTTTAGAAACTGAATTATCACGACTTTATGTTTGTGTCCGACTGAACGCAGAGCCAACCCCAGCGCGTTGGCAGTTTTGCCTGCACCTGTGCCTGTATAAACGTAAACATGGCCCATGATCTTCTCATTCTCCTTCATACTGCTCTTTGTTCATGATAGCGCGTTTATAAGTCTTAAATAGTATGGTGCGATCTTTCTTTTCTAGAGGACAAGCATTTGAGCTACAACTACGATGATCTGCTTAAGAGAGCGCGTTCACAGATACCAGAGGTTGCCGCGAAGCGGGAACGATTGGAGCTTCCAAGGTTGCGAATGAGCGTCATAGGCATGCGTACGATAATCTACAATTTTAAGGAAGTTGCCGATGCTTTAAATCGTGATCCGCAACACATCGTCAAGTTTTTGACAGGTGAAATGGCCACGGCTGCCACATCTCAGGAAGGTCGCGTGATCTTTCAAGGCAAATTCAACATCGACACATTAACGACTCTGCTGCAGCGGTACATGGAGAGCTTCATCGTGTGCCCAGTCTGCAAGAGGCCCGACACGAAGGTCGTGAGAGAAAAGCGGCTCTCATTCATTGTGTGTGAGGCATGTGGGGCCAAGTCATCAGTAAAGAACCTCTAGAGAGTTGACAATTGGAAGTATACATGAACCTTAAAAAAGTCGGCAGAAACGTGTTGTTGGCCATTTGTGACGTTGACATTCTTGGGAAAACCCTGTGCGAAGGAAAAATTGTCTTCCACGTGAAGGAAGACTTCTACAAAGGTGCTAGGGTGAATGTGGAAGAAGCAGTCATGATGATCGACAACTCGACAATAGTCAACATGATAGGAAAACATGTGATCAAGGAGGCTATAGCGAAAGGATACGTGCATCCTGAAGCCGTTTTGAACATCGAAGGCATACCGCACGCGCAGATAGTAAAGATTTGACCATGCTTTTTTCTGTGTGGTGAAACTTTTCTCTCATCGTTTCCGTTTCCTGAAATATTGTGTGCCATCTGGGTCTCCGCTGACATATTCAAAGCCTGCTTCTATTAGAGCTAGCTTTTCCGCAAAGCCAAAGACTAGCACGTTATCATCTTCGTCTTTTCTTTGTAATATACCCTTTAGGGCTTTAACGGGTATATTATCCCCTGAAGGGTGGTAACGGGCTAGAAAGCGTTCTGCCCCACTATTTTTTTCGTATTCTGGGCTGGGAGGGTTTTCTTGTGTGTGTGGGGTAAAGTTATATCCAACCAACCAACAAACAAATCTGTAAATGTCCAGTTCTTTTCCGTCTTTCTGGTGGAGTACAAACGATGAAAGAAAGCGTCAACAGATTCTTAAAAAAAGCTCTTCTGGAAGTGGCCGATTTACTTGGGCTGACCTTTGAATTCCTGACAAGCGCTTTATTCTGGACGGTCACGATCTCCGCCTTTTTTAGTATGTACACATGGATAATGCTTTATGTAGCCTACCTTCTTCACACGAATCCATGGGTCACGATCATCCCTCCTCTAATACCCATAACTCTGGCTTGGTACTACATTGCGAAAAAGCACGACAGGAACTACCTTGCTCTCCTGCTGGCTCCACAGAAGACCTATGACATGGAGAAAGCCTTAAGCGAATATCTAGAGCTGCTGGAAAACCAGAAAGATGCGAGAGAGCGCGAACGCGCTCAGTGAAGTCGCTCGCCCTGTTCTTTTCGACGACGTTCAATCTCTTTCTTGCACACTACAGCAACAGCAAACACGCTAGACAGACAAGCGAAAATATTAGATTGAGAAAAAAGGGAGTTGTGTGGAGACGTCGCCACAATTCATTGATTCGCGCAGATCGTGAAGCTTTAGGCTTGCTATGGCTCCATTGTGAATCGTTCTGTATACGAAAGCATCGCCCGAATCCACTGTCACTGACACGCACTCCTATGCATTATGTGAATTGGTGTGGGCAATTATTTTAAGCAAGATACGCTGTTGTTTATGGGATGATGCTTTGGGGTGCTTGATTGGGTAAGAAGAAAGTCATAAGTGAAAGCGAATTGGGCGTGTTATTGCTTCCTTCCCAAAATGACGTGTTGGGTGTGTGTACTAAGCTTCTTGGTTATGACCGTCTCATGGTCAAATGTCAGGATGGCCATGAGAGACTGTGCCGAATACGTGGTAGGATGAAACGGAAAGTCTGGATTAGGCTCGGAGACACTGTTCTGATTTCTCCGTGGGACTTCCAAACCGACACTCGCGGAGATGTGGTCGTGCGCTACACCAGAGGACAGGTGGAAACGCTTCGCAGGAAAGGCTACCTGACTCAGTAGGTTTTTCGGTGCTGTTGGAGACTTGGCGAGTGTCTTTTAGGAGACGCGTGGACAGAAACATTGACAAAAAGGAGAAGGCATACGAAACCAACAGACTGATGAGGGAAAAGCGAAGCGAGCAATACGACGCCTTGGAGGAGGTCTTCGACCGCTCAACGCTCATGATAATCTACAATTTTATGAACAATGGCGTGATAGACGAAATCCACGGAGTCGTCAACGCAGGCAAAGAAGCACGGGTCTACTGGGGAAAGGACAAGCAAGGAAACGAGCTGGCGATCAAGATCTACCTGACCCTCTCGGCTGAGTTCCGCAAGGGGATACTGAGATGCATCGAAGCGGATCCGAGATTCAAAGGTGTGAAGCGTGATACGCGATCAGTGATATTCGCTTGGGCGCAAAAAGAATTCAGGAACCTTCAGCAAGCGACCAGAGCCAAGGTCAGAGTTCCTAAGCCCATAGTCATAAGAAACAACGTGCTTGTCATGGAGTTCATCGGCGAGAATGGAGTTAATGCTCCATCATTAAAGGAACTGGAGCCAGAGGATCCTGAAGGAATCTATAAGACACTGTTGATGTGTCTCAGGAGGCTTTACGGGAAGGCTGAACTTGTCCACGGCGACCTGAGCGAATACAACATCATGATCTGGAAAGGTTGCCCTGTGATATTTGACATGTCTCAAGCTGTGACGACTTCGCATCCGATGGCTGAATCTCTTCTGAGAAGGGACATAACCAATTTGAATAAGTTTTTTAGTAAGCTAAACGTTAAGGTCTTGTCAACTGAAGAATGTTACCGGCAGGTTACCACGCGTGACAGGAAATAGCGCCTTCCTCAAGATTCCGAAAGAGCGAGTTGGAGTACTCATAGGACCGGAAGGACAGACTAAGACGTACGTTGAAAAGGCGCTCTCAATCGAACTTCTGGTGGATAGCCAGTCAGGCGGTATCACGATTACCTTGACAAAAGACGCGCAGGATCCGTCGTTGTTTTTTAGAGCCAAAGACGTGGTAAACGCTGTTGGTAGAGGGTTTTCACCCGAACATGCTTTCCGCCTAATCAGAAACGAGGACGCCATCCTAGATGTGTTGGACCTGCGAATGACCTTCGGAAGATCTGAGTCGGACATTAAACGCGTCAAAGGACGCATAATTGGCATGAACGGCAAAACTCGACAGATAATCGAAGAGCTGACAGACACCAACATCGCAGTATATGGCCACACAGTGAGCATAATTGGTGAAGTTGAACAGGAGCAAGTTGCGAGAGAAGCAGTTCAAATGCTCGTCAAAGGAAGTATGCATGGCACAGTCTATAGGTTTCTGCATAGAAAACGAAGAGATTTGAAAAAGAAGAAGCTGCAGCTTTGGGAGAACCCAGAAAAAAAGGTTCTCTAGCTAGGCTATGCTGATGCTTTTCTGCCATAATTGCCTGTCGCAATAACGACATCCAAAATATCGATCTTGCCGTCTCGCATTAGATCCCGTTTCGGATTAAACAGTGGATTGCCTTGTTTTGTCCCATAGATGCCAGTTATGGCCACTACGTCCAATATGTCCACAGTTCCATCGTGATTAACGTCTCCAGACACGTAGTCGGCGATTGCTTTGTCTATCGTGTAAAAGAGTGCAGGCATCCATTTCTGCAACGTTTGCAGTATCTTTGAAGGCATTGGGTTGAAAACCTGCAATATTCCACCTACCCACGTTGTAAAGGGCAAGGGTCCAGTTTCATATGTCCACGCACTCTCGTTGTTGTAGATCTCAAAGGTAAAGGCAAACGTGCTTTGATTTCCATAGACCCAATCATCCCAAACACCGCTAGTTGTGTACAGAGCGCTGGACTGCTCGTAGGGTGAATCAACCAGAGTCGACATGTTCGCTGCAAGCCATCTGAACTTCGCATCGTCAGGTGAGCTTCCGAACGTGTATCCCCATGGATACAAAATCACGTCTGCGCCTGAATGGAGGCTTACGGCATAACGGAAATCGTACTGCATCATCAGGTCTCTCATTGCTCGGGTCTCTGGCTCTGAGAACGCTGAAGGCCCTTTGTAGTCTTCGTCAACAGGGTTAGTG
>CAYGYI010000028.1:0-12807 GCA_964354055.1 uncultured Candidatus Bathyarchaeia archaeon
GGCATAGGAATAAGAGTGGTCGTCAACAAAGCCATAGGCTTCTCGTATACCAACATACTCGAAGACAACGCCGCAACTCAGGAAGCCGTCGACAGAACCATTAACGCCGCGAAGGCAAGCAAGCCAGACGCAGACTGGCATGGGCTCCCAAACAGCAAACCATACTCGACAACCAAACACACCTACGACCGCAGAATTGTGGAGCTCCGTTCCGAAGACTTGGTCAGCGTAACCTCTAGAATGCTTGACGCAGTCGAAAACACGAACAAGCGAGTCATTGCCATAGAAGGAGGCGCCGGAGCCTCATATCTATCGGTGGCCATGGCCAACTCGAACGGCATCGCCGCCTTCGATCAGGGCACCATTGTAGAATGTAGCTTAGCTACCGTGGGCCACATTGGAAACGAAGTTACTCCTGTATGTTTCGAATTCAATGCTGAAAGAAGCTACGATATTGATCCTGAATGGGTGGGCAGAGAAGCTGCAAGACTCACGACATCAGCGTTGAAACCGAAGAAAACTGACACAAAGACCACCAAAGTGATATTCACACAATTCGCGATGCAAGAGCTTCTCTACTATACGTTGGTCAACGCGTTGAAAGCTGACCATGTCCAAAGAGGCCAGTCAGCGTTCAAAGGCAGAATCGGAGAGAAGGTGGCCTCGGAGCTCGTCACGATTTATGACGACGGCCTTGCTGACGGCGGCCTCCGCACCCGCAGATTCGATGCTGAAGGAATCCCCCAGCAGAGAACCTCAATAATAGAAAAAGGCATACTGCGCGGTTTCATCTATGATAACTACACTGCACGTAAAGAAGGAAAAGAAAGCACGGGAAACGCTTCTAGAGCAGGGTACCTATCCACGCCGAACGTGGAGGCCACAAATCTCACGTTTGTCCCCGGAACCGCGTCGCCAGAGGAACTAGTCAGCGAAGTGGATGAAGGCCTTATAGTGTATTTCTTGCAGGGTGCCCACAGCAGCAATCCTGTCAGCGGAGATTTTTCAGTCGTGGCTACTCCTGCTTGGGAAATAAAGAATGGAAAAATAGACCATGCCACGCAGGGAGTTATGGTAGCAGGCAATATCTTCCAAATCCTGAAGGAAGTTTCCGCGTTAGCTAACAATCAGAGAAAGCTTGGGCAACTCGTGGCTCCTTGGGTTCTCGCAGAAAACGTTAAAGTCATAGGAAAATAAATAACCTAGACCGTCATTAACCATGGGAGAGGTTCGAAGTTGAAAGCTGAACTCAAGCAGAAGCTGTTCAAATACAACACTCCGCGCAGAATATCGCAGATTTTGTCCTTCATATTTTTTAGCGCTATAATCTTTAACTTGGGTTCACTGCCTTTCTTGTTGCCTGTGCTGTGGACTTGGGGCTTGTCGCAGAACACGGCAGGTGACGCCTTCACGGCCATACAGCTGGCACTGGGCAATTGGAAGAATCTCTACTTTGCCTTTCCATGGTTGGCCATGGCTTCCTTTCTGCTCGCAGGCGTAATCATTGGAAAGTCCATGTGCGGCTGGGTTTGCCCATTCGGCTTCATCCAAGACCTACTTACTTTCATCAAACGCAAGAAAAGCGAGTTCTCGCCAAGAACTCACCAAAGCACATTATATCTGAAGTATTCCATCTTGGCGGCGGCGCTGTTCATCAGTGTGACGTTTGCCGCCTCGAAGCTCACGGTGGGCACTGACAGCTACCAAAGGGCGTTTGGCATCTTCGCAACTGCACCGTTCACGTCTCTGAGTCCGTCAGAAACTCTGTTTGGCACACTGCCACGGATGATGCTTGACATTCGTAACGACTTGCTTGTAAGGGCGCCGTTGGATGTTTTGTACGGAGCTGCAAATCTGCCTCCGCTTTTCTGGATCCAACTAGCCATCATGATAGGTGTCCTTATCTTCGCCGTATACGTTCCACGAGGATGGTGCAAGTACATTTGTCCGCATGGAGCGATAATGGCCATCCTGAACAGGTTCAGTTTCTTGGGTTTGCGCCGTGATCTCGTGGGCTGTGCCAAGGCGGAATGTCGCCTCTGCGTTGAGGTATGCCCTATGCGCGTGCAGATACTGGATCTGCCTTGGGAGAAATTCAGTGACCCAGAATGCATTTACTGTATGAAATGCGCGGATGCATGCCCGAACAAGGCCATTAAACTGAAATACCCATAAACTGGCCGGAACTGGTTCATTTAATGGCCTGAGCCCAAAAACTCTTCGAATACTCGTTCAAAACATTTTCGTACATGCCTCTTGTCTGTTGGGCAATCTTGCCCCAGTTGTACTTTTCCTGAATCTTCTTGTACGCGTTTATTCTTATCCAGTTGGCGTAGCCTTCATCTGTCAACACTTTCGTGATTCCCCAGGCCAACGAGTCAGGATTGTTCACGTAGACTTTTACGCCACTCACATCGTGCTCCACGATTTCAGACAAGCCACCTGTGTCTGAAACCACGACAGGACTTTTCGCCGCCATGGCTTCAAGGGCCACTATCCCGAACGGTTCAAACAGCGACGGTACGACCGACACGTCAGCACTCATCTGGAGTTTCCTTAGTGTGTCGTCGTCAACGAAACCTGTGAACATGACCTTGCGTTCCAGTCCAATCTTGGCCACGAGACTTGAGAGTTGCTCCTTCATGTAGCCATTGCCCACAATCACAAGCTTCGCGTTCGCCTTTTCCAAAACCTTAGGCATAGCGCTAACAAGCACATGAATGCCTTTCTCGTAAACAAGTCTTCCAACAAAGAGCACTATTTTTTCGTCAGGCAGGGCGAATCTCTTTCGGAACTGGCTAAGGTCTTCCTTATCATTTTTATCGTAGACCTCGGTGTTCACGCCGTTGGAAACCATCACCAGCTTGTCTTCAGGAAGTCCGAATGCCCAGCGAACGTGCGAAACCATGTAATCACTGCAGCATATGACTTTCCACGCTTCATACGTCAGCCACGCCTCGGTCTCGTGGATCATTCGTTCATAATCAAAGTGAATTCCATTCCTGCGTCCAATCTCTGTAGAGTGTATCGTCGCAAAGAATGGTTTTCTGAAAATGTGTTTCAGCCCTATTCCGGCGGTTGCCACCAGCCAGTCGTGGGCGTGGAAGACATCCACCTTGCCGCCTATGCTTCTGACCAGTGCGGCGGCCTCCTTTTGCATGTTCATGTTCATCAAGTAAACCCAAGTGGCAAAATCCGGCGCAGGGTTCTTGTAAGAGTCAGTTCGATAAACCTCCACTCCATCTATGGTTTCGTGCTCAGGCGCCCCTGGAAAATCGCATGTGACGACGTAGACTTTTACGCCGTTCTTGGATAGGTTTTTCGAAAGATAGTACACATGAGGCGAGATGCCTCCGATGATTCTGGGCGGAAACTCCCACGTGAGCATCATCACAGTGAGCTCTTGGCTCATCGCCCTGCCATGCCTCCTACTGCATTTTTCGCCCAGTTCCCCGTCTTCGGCCAGATCATCTTAATCTTTTCCGGCGGGACTTTGTAGATTTTCTCAATCTCGTTGCGCATCCATTCGGATCTGACAAGCAGTCTCTCTGCCTCGAACATGCCCAACCATTCGATGCTTTTTATGGCCATGTTAAATGGCGCATTCGCTCCGTGGGCACGGTGTTCTTCTAGACTTTCCACGGTATACGTGAACGGAATGTTGAGGGCCTTCTTCAACGTGACGGCTGCAGGTACGAAATGCCAGTCATGTGCATCTATCAAATCCACACATTTACCTGAATCATAATAGATGTTGGCCGCAACTCTCTCAATCTCCTCATTCAATGTAAGGACCCAGGTGAGAACGCCGATGTGCGTTCGAACGGGGTTTGTCACCCTGTAGGTTTTGACGCCTTCAGCATCCTGAAACTGTCCTGTCAGATAATCGTGATACGTGACCACATAGGTGTCTACCTTGCTCTTAGCTAGGCGTACAGCGAGTTCTCTGACCTTTTCAGCAAGTTGTCCAACTACTCTCGGTGGAAACTCCCATGAGAAGATTATGACCCGCATTAATTCTTCACTACGTGAATAGTGCGCAGACTTTGATTATGCCGCTTCCAGTCACGTAATAGCGTTTCTTTCCTTCGCTATCGGCGAAGCTGTCTACGAAGCCTTCAGCCTTGTAGTTGTCTAAGACCTTTTCAACCTCATTTAAAGCGATCTGCAGAACTTGTGAAAGTTCTTCACTTCTCCTCGCTAGATCAGGAGCCGTGGCACAAAGGTTGTGCAGTGTCTGCAGAATCTTTTCAGGCATCGGAATTTCCTCTCTCAACGCGTTCACCTTTTTTTCCAGTTCACATATTTTGGGCACTTTTATTTATAAATACGAGTGCGGCTGGCTCAGAAACACCGAGTAGCCTCCTGCGTCTGACTGCTCAGCTCCGTGAACCTCTTCTCAGCAGCCTCAAATAGCAGCTCTCTGAGTTTTTCTCCCTTGGCCTTGGAGAGTCTCGCCTTCTTCAGCTGGTCAGCCAGAGGTTTATCATAGAGCGACTTCTCAGCCCACTTCTCGAAGTCGCCACGGTCATTGTGGAAATCCAGCGACTTCATGCCGACTTCTTGCATGACTTCTGCGAACTCGCGCAGAGTCCATGCCATCTTGCCTGTATAGTACTTCTCACCTATACCTGTGTAAAACAGAAAAGGCTCATTCGCTGTCACCGAGGCAAGCCTTACTCTGTTCTCAAAGTCCAAGATTGCAGCCTGAGCGGTCACAAATGAGTCGACTGGCGTTCCGAACGGGCTGAAATACGAGTGAACTTCGCCTGGACCCCCGCCTGAGGTGAACATGTAATATAGGTGATCGCTCGTCTGGAAGTTTCTCCATGTCTTCAGAAAATCCTTATCTTTAGTCCCTTTGACGAGAGGCTCAAGTCTACGCAAGGATGTGTAGTACGCCCACTGCATCGTGTTTCCAAGCCAGCAGCTTGCATCTCTCTCCAAGTCAGCCCAAGAAACCGTACCGCCAAGCTCTGGCACGTCAATTTCGCCTACCGAGGCGTATTTGTCGGTGACGTCGGAGGGCGTTGCCATGTGCAGGTGCCACCACTTCAAGATCTCCTCAGGCAGATGCCTCAGAAAATCGTGGATACCCGTCTCTGGCCAATGATGCTCCCCGAAAGTCTCGTAGTCTGGGAAAATGTTTATGCAGTTCGCAGGCGCCGATGCAAGCCAGCTCGTGTACTTGTCCGCTGTCAGCGGCCATTCGCTCCACCATCTCGCTGAGAACCTGAAACCTATGTCATCTGTCAACTTGTAATTTCTCAGCAGGATCTTGATTTTCTTGCAGTCCTTAGGCGTGTATAGATAATTTGGTGAGTCTTGGTGAAGTATTCTTTCCACGCCTTCTGTGAATATTCCTTTGTATCCAAGTTTCTCAACCGTCTTGGCTATGGCGTTATTGTAAAGAAGCTCGGTGTTCTCGAAAACATGTGACGTATATCCGAGAAGGTCTCTTGTTGCCTGCTCGTGCATTTTGATTTCTTCGATGAATTCGTCTCTTTCAGGGTAAAGGCTTGCCAGCGAATGATAATAAGTCTGAGCCAGAAATTCTACGCAGCCTGTTTCAGCTAGCTGTTTGAAGGTTTCCAGAAGATCCTTGTTGAACATCTCGCACTGTTCAAGAAAAACGCCGGATACGCTGAATGAAACCTTTACCTGCTTCTTCTCTTTCCTGTGCCTTTCAATCAACTCGAGTAGTATTCTGTTTGACGGAAAATAGCATTTTCTGCACGTTCGATCAAAAATCTCCTTATTCAATTCCCTATCAAAATAATAATCAAACAGTTCCTGCTTCTTGGCCCGTTTGAAAATTCGGTTTTGCCAGAAGAAGTCGCGCTTTATCCTGTGAGGTTGATGAACTTCAAAGACAAGCACAATATCCGTCAACGCGCGATCCTCTATTCAGACTTATCAGTTTGTCATTCTATTTCTGATTTGCTGTGCCCGTTTTCTACAAGATTCCGCGCTTAGGTTGGATTCGGACGCCGAATTCATAACCTATTTATCCCGTATGTTGACTTCTCTCTTTACACGGACCTTTCCCCAATAACAAAATACTCTGTGGTGTGTTAAATTGAGAATAGGCTTTTTCGTTTGGGAATACCCGCCCGCGCTCGTGGGTGGCTTGGGCACTTATGCAGACTATATTACTCGCGAGTTCGTTTCGATGGGTAATGACGTGACGGTTTTCACGCTTAACCCTGGAAATTTGAAGACGCGAGAAGTCATGAAGGGCGTCGAAGTTCACAGGCCTCTCATCGTGGATGCAAGCAACGTTTTTCCCATGTTCGTAATTGACGATTTGAAGAAGTGGGGCACAAACATCCGTCTGTTCAATGACATATTCATCTATAACACGTTGAGCGCCACGAAGTTCATCAACAGCACGTTGAAAAAGGAAAGCTGCCATTACGACGTGGTTTGCGTGCATGATTGGCTCAGCAGCATTGCTGGAATAATAGCTAAGAACGAGACCAAGGTTCCGGTGGCCTTTCATGTACACAGCACCGAGTGGGGGAGAAGCGGAGGACAGGGTTCAGAAGTTGTCTCCTACCTCGAATGGGCCACGGCGCAGAAAGTAGACAAAATAGTAACCGTAAGCCACGCCATGCAGGAAGACCTCGCTAGGCACGGCTGGCCCAAATCCAAAGTCAGCGTGGTCTGGAACGGCGTAGACCCAGGACGCTACAATCCCAAGAACTGCCGCCCTGAAGAAGTGGAAGCAATTCGCAATCGATACGGAATCAAGCCAGACGAGAAGATGATTCTCTTTCTCGGGCGCCTCACGTGGGTGAAGGGTGTTACGAGCCTTGTTCAGGCAATGCCCATGATTCTGGCTGAGTATCCAAAGACAAAACTGGTGATATTAGGTAAGGGCGAGCAGCAAAATGACATAATCGAGGCCGCTAACAGACTTGGCATAAGTAACAGAGTGGCCTGCATGTTCGATTTCGTTCCTGAAAAGGAACGCATCTTGCACTATGCAGCCTCAGACATCTGCGTCTTCCCATCAACATACGAGCCCTTTGGCATAGTAAGTCTTGAAGCCATGTCGATGGCCAAACCAATAGCTGTGGGCGCACAAGGCGTAGTAGGCTTCCGTGAACAAGTCGTTCCATCTGGCCCAGACCAGAACGGCGTCCACGTTAACGGAGGCAACGCAGCCGACATCGCATGGGGCCTCAAAGAAATTCTGTCCGATCCAGATCGAGCCAAGAGATGGGGCGAAAACGGCAGAAAACGTGTGCTTCAGTACTTCACGTGGCGAAAAGCCGCCGAACAGACGCTGCAAATATACGATAAACTTTTGCATCCGCAAGAAGAAGCTGAATATCACGTAGTCGACTTGATGGATAAGATAACGAGAAACTAAGGACAGAGGCTAGACTTTTCTAGCCGCTACCTTTTCGAGTGCCACGACTCCCGGTAGCTTCTTGCCCATCAGAAACTCGATGAGTGCTCCACCTGCGGTGCTCACATAGGAGATTTTGCTGAACAAGCCGAATTCCTGCAATGCAGCAATCGTGTGGCCTCCTCCGGCGAGCGAGAATGCCTTCGAGCTTCCGATTGCCTCAAAAACCTTCTTCGTGCCGAAACTGAACTCGTCGTTTTCGTAAACACCCATCGGTCCGCTAACCACAATAGTCTTTGCCTTTGCTATTATTTTGGCATATTCATCCACTGTTTTTGCTCCGATGTCCATTATCGAATTGTCAGTTGGCAGTTCTTCGACTGTTACTTCTTTTCTTTTCCCGCCGGCTTCCGTGGCTACGTCTTTCGGCGTTTTAACTTTGTCCGGGTATTCCTGTACAAGTTCCTTTATGCCCTGTGCGAAGGTCATGAGTTCCTTCTTTTGCAGGTAGTCCATGTTGGGTTTGCCGAGGTTGACGCCTTTTGCTGCGAGAAAGACTTGGCCTGCAACACCGCCCACAAGTATGTAGTCAGCTAAGCCTTTGTCGAGCACGTATTTGGAGATTTCCAGCGAGTCGTCGGCTTTGGCGCCACCGAGGACGAAGAGGCTTGGCTTTTCAGGGCTTTCCAAAACCTTGCTAAGCGATTTGAGTTCTCTTTCCATGATGCGGCCTGCAGCGCTGGGAAGCACGGCAGTGAAGCCTATTATTGAGACTTGCGCGCGGTGTGCAGCTGCGAATGCATCGAGTACAAAGAGGCCAGCAAGAGGCGCAAGATTCTTCACGAGGTCTGTTTTCGCATGGTCCTCAGCTGTTCCGTCCTTCGTTTCGCCAGCGAAAAATCTAACGTTCTCCAATACGAGAATTTCACCGCCCATCAACGTCTTGATTGCGTCTTTGGCCTTTTCGCCGAAAACGTCGTCCACATACTTCACGGGTTTATTTAGGACTTTGCTGAGAATTTCCGAGTGCTGCTTTAGAGGTATGAAATCTGGGTCGCCTTTTCGTCCCTGATGGGCTAGAATGACGACTTTGGCGTCTTTTGTGGCGAGTTCTTTGATGGTGGTTTCTCCGTGGGCGCGAATTCGCGAGTCATCTAGCACCTTCTTTGTTTCGGGATCAACTGGTGAGTTGAAGTCAACCCTTACGAGCACGGTTTTATCTTTGACGTTAAAATCGTCTAATGTCAGATACTTCGTCATGGTTTCACCTTTTTGTTTAGGGAAAAGAAAGGGAAGAGGGTTTTCTTGCTTTGCGCGTTTTCGCCTTAGAGGCCGGCCTTTTGGGCGATGAGTTCTATTTGTTCGACCATGCGGCAGCTGAAGCCCCATTCGTTGTCGTACCACGCGAAGGTTTTGGTGAAGTTCTTGTCGACAACCATAGTGAGCTGGGCGTCGAAGACGGCTGAATACGCGCTGTGGAGGACGTCGGTTGAGACGATAGGTTCTTCGGTATATTCGAGTATGCCTTTGAGCGGTCCGTTGGCGGCCTTTTTGAAGGCGGCGTTGATGTCTTCTTTCGTGGCCTCTTTCATGAGCTCGGCTGTCAAATCCACGATGGACACGTCGGGCGTTGGTACGCGGAGGGCAATACCGTCGATTTTTCCAGCGAGTTCGGGCATGACTAAGCCTACGGCGGTGGCTGCTCCCGTAGTTGTTGGGATTATGTTGAGTGCAGCTGCTCTTGCTCGGCGAAGGTCCTTGTGGACGAGGTCTGCTAGTCTTTGGTCGTTAGTGTAGGCGTGTGCGGTGGTCATGAGTGCGCGTTTGATTCCGAAGCTCTCGTGGAGGATCTTGGCCATTGGGGCGACGCAGTTGGTGGTGCATGACGCGTTTGAGATGATGTTGTGTTTGACGGGGTCGTAAGTGTTGTCGTTTACGCCGATGACGATGGTGGCGTCAGGGTTTTTGGCAGGCGCCGAGATCAACACTTTTTTGGCTCCGGCGGTCAGGTGTTTGGAGGCTCCCTCTCGGTCAGTGAACAGGCCAGTTGACTCCACGGCAAGATAGACGCCCAGATCTTTCCATGGCAGTTGAGCCGGGTCTCTCTGCGAGAGAACTTTAAGCTCTTTTCCGTCGACGACGAGGTCGTTGCCTTTGACTTGGACGTCAGCGTTGAAGCGTCCGTGGACTGAGTCGTATCTGAGCAAGTGTGCGAGGGTTTTGGCGTCGGTTATGTCGTTGATGGCCACAAAGTCAATTTTCGCCTTCCGTTCGATGGCAGCTCGATAGAGCAAGCGTCCGATTCTTCCAAAACCGTTTATTCCAACCTTGATTGGCATATCATTTCACCATGTAGTGCTCTAGTAATGAAAAGCTGTTCTAATTAATTTTCCGACAAAAATGAAGAGAATGTGATGGGCGATGCTTATCGAAGCTTCATCAGAACCATTTCAGCAGCCAGAACCAGCGGTTCCCAAGTTTCGCATACCGGAGGCGCGTAGGCCGTATCTGCTTTGGAGAGCTCGCGTGCGGTCATCTGCTTCTGAATGGCGAACGACATGGCGTTTATACGTTGAGTCACTTCCTCTCCACCAATGATTTGGGCTCCGATTATTCGCCGAGACTCCTTCTCCACGACAAGCTTAACTTTGATGGGCAGTGCTCCGGGGTAGTAGTCGGCCTTTGTTCTCGACGTGATTGTTCCGGTCACGGTTTCGACTCGGGCTCTTTGGGCCGCTGCTTCCGTTAGGCCTGTTGAGCCGATGTCGGTGCCATAGAGTCTTGAAATCGATGAGTTTAGGACTCCTGTAAACAGTGCATAGCCTCCAGCCGCGTTGATGCCTGCAATCTTTCCGTGTCTTACTGCCACGGTTCCTAGCTGCACTAGGGCAGGTTTTTGCGTGACTATGTGCGTTGATTCGGCGCAATCACCAACTGCGTAGACATCTTTGGCGCTGGTTTCCATTCTGGCATTTGTTTTTATTGCTTTGGTGTCTCCTAGAATTATGCCTGCATTCTGGGCGAGTTGAGTGTTTGCTCTCACGCCAAATGCGCTAATGATTAGGTCAGCGTTGTGCTGTTCGCCTGCAGCGATTACTCCCGTGGCTCTTTCTGTTCCGACGATTTCCTCAACGGGTTTTCCAGTAAGAACTGCTATTCCTTTCTGTTCAAGCATTTCCTGAACAGCTTTTGCCATGTCTGCATCGAGCATCTGAGGAAGCACTTGGGGCAGCATTTCGACGACCGCCACTTTGAGGCCGCGCTCTTGAAGGGCCACGGCTGTTTCGAGACCGATAAGGCCTGCTCCCATGATTAATGCTGTTTTGGCTCCGTTCTTGACGGCTTCGTCGATTTTCTCTCCGTCTTCGAGTGTTCTGAGTGAGAGGATTCCTTGTTTTTCTTTGCCTTTTATCGGTGGCATGAAGGAGCTTGCACCCGTGGCTATGATCAGGCTGTCGTACGGTAAAGTTTCGGTCTTTCCTACATTGTCCGCTATTTCTATTGTCTTGTTTTGGGCGTTGATTGCTGTGGCCTTGGTTTCGGTTTTGAGGTTGATCTTCATCATCTGGAAGAAGGCTGGCGGGAAAACGATGAGGCTTGAAAAGCTTGGGATTTGGCCGCCTATGACGAAGGGCAATCCGCAGCGCGAGTATCCGCAGTGTTTCTCCTCAGTTATTAGCGTGATTTCTGCGGTGCGGTCGGTTTTTCTTGCGGCTGAGGCTGCGTCCACGCCTGCTGCGTGGGCGCCGATTATGACTATTCGTCTGGGCAACTCTGTTTACTTTCCTAGGGTTTTGTGCCATTCGGCAGCCTTGTTGAAGTCCATGAGGTTCGCTAGTTCGGCCTGCAGGTTTGTCGGTTTAACGATTAGTAGCCATGCTTTGTCGTATGGGTCTTCGTTTAGGAGTTCGGGTTTTGATTGGACTTCGGTGTTTACTTCTAGGATTTCGCCGCTGATTGGCGCTATGAGGTCTGAGACTGCTTTGACTGATTCCACTGTGCCATAAGGCGTGTTCTGCGTTATACTACTTCCCTGACTTGGTAGCTCAGCATAGACGATTTCTCTCAGTTGCTTCTGTGCATAGTCAGTTATGCCTATACGGACTTTGTCGCCTTCGACTTTTGCCCACTCAAACTCTTTAGTATAGTACAATCCTTCCTTGACTTCAGTTCCTTCAACCTTCACCATTCAACTTTCACCTTTCTAATAATGACTTAATCTTTCACAGCAGAACCCTTTAAGATTAACTGTTTAAGCGAGCCAAACTCTGATGAAATATCGAACAACAAGCCACCTCGTTAAGCAAGAAATGTCTGAACCTAAAGTGAAAGTCTTCATTTCCACGTATGAACCGCTCAGAACCGAGACATGTAAGTGGCATTGTGATATTTCTCGCTAAACGATTGAGTGCTGAAATAGAGAAGAAATAATCCTAACATCCAAATAGAACGTATCCACTATCACTAGACTAGAAGCATAGTTCAATTCTTCAAAACATGACGCATTATTAGAGTATGAGAATCCTACTCATTGTTTCTGTCAATCTCTAGAGACGTAGAGGAGTAGAGTTAACCGTAGTCTCATATATGAGGTAACATCTTCAGAAGACCGTGGCATTCCGAATTGTGCATTTGTTCTTGGGAAAAAGGAAGGGTTAAGAGGTTTAGTAGACTTTGGCTACTCCTCTCATCAGCAGCAACATCGGTCTATCGTCTGTCTTGAGTACGGCTATAGATCTGAAGGCGTAGAGGTTTCCACCCCACCAGAAGTACCGTGCAGCCATGTTGAATGTTACTCTCTTGCCTTCTGCGTCGATGCCTGTGCAGCGAATCCAAGTTACGTGTCTTCGTGTGTTGATTGTGCCTGTTCCCTCTTCGATAGTATAGATGACATCCTTGACGTTTACTGAACCATCGATGTGAAGCACTGGAATTGTGGAACCGTTCTTCTCGCCTAGCTCAAGGGTCAAAGTCACGTTGGCCGGATACTGTTTGCTGGTTTCGTTGTCGATTCTCTGGAAGGTCCAGCCTTTTGCCTTAACAAGAACGTACTTGCTCTGAGCCACAGTTTCCTCAGCGAACGTCGGATAGACAAGCAGACCTATTGAGATCGCAAGCGTTGTGGCGACTACCGCGAATGTTGTAGCCCATTTTCGAGATTTTATTGCTATCATGTTTTATCCTCAAAAAGGCTAAAGCACGGAACTTAAAAGTCGTGACGCATGATTCGTATGGACGAATCGTACATGGCTAGATGGCTATTCCGAAGGCCTCGGCGAACTTTTCAACTTTCACAAACTCCAGAACGAACCTTCTGCCCTTGTCAGTCAGCTTGAAAACTGTCTCTTCGCCCTCTTTCGCCTCTTCGACAAGGCCAAGCTCGATAAGCTGGTGCAAATGTTTCATTAGCCTATCATAGGAAAGGTTGGCACCATAAAGAATACGCGTAG
>CAYGYI010000029.1:0-12759 GCA_964354055.1 uncultured Candidatus Bathyarchaeia archaeon
TGCTATCATTGGGATTTCATATTCATTGGCAAAAATCTGTTCTTCGATTTCTGCATGTTAAATGAAAGACTGAAACATTTTCGTTTAGGTGAAATAGACCTTCGTTGTTTAAATGAGCGAGTGAGTTTAGATATTAAGCCGATTTTGGTCATCATGAATTGCGGTACTTTCATAGGCTATGATAAAGTGCTACCGAAAACTAATCCATTGACTAATGACAAAATCCCTCAACTCTTCACAGAAGGGAGATTTCCCGAAATTGTGCAATATATCAAGGACGAAGCCATGGATTTCATAAAAGCATATCAAGTGTTCAAGAAGGAACTACCTTCATTGACGAAACTTCTCTGATGATGCTAAGTAGAAGGCACTTCTATCAGTCCTTTTAAGCAACCGTGACCCTATCCTTCTTGGCTATATCTATATCAAACGGGAATACGGAGACATCTCCGCCTCTTCACAATGCTTATATTCAAAGTCGTCTTACTTCTAACTGGGTATATCAGATTAGCCGAAAAGTCGACTAATAGTTTGGACTTCGGGAGAAATCCCCACTCGAAGCCGATATATGAATCCAAAATTCACATTCGAAAAGCGTGGGTGCAGGAAAGATTCCAATCTACCTATTTATACCCTGAATTTTCCGTGAGATCTTTCGAAGGGCTCATTCCTAGGTCGTCAGGTTTCGCATTGTGAATAGGGTGCTTGTTTTGGGTGCCATTAAGTTCTTTTCTATTCTGTCAGTTTCTTCTTGGCTGAACAGGGTGGACTTACATGGCGCCAGTGAGTATGGTCTTATAGCCACGTTCGCAGCTGAGGCGTGAGTTCTACAGGCGCTCATCATCTTATCCAAATATAGCGACTCTATCCTTTCGTCGTTTGGATTGTCTGTCGCAAAAAATGTAGTGAGTGGCTGTCAGAGCAGTGGCATTTAGTCTTGCTTCCTTTCCTTCCAGTCTTCTACCAGCAGTTTCGGGTTCTTGCCTTGCTCAAAGGTCACTCTGACGAATACACAGTCACTTCCGCCTCGTTTTGATCTGCTAAGATCTTTGAACGGGAACATCGAATCTTCGGCTAGGTTTTTTGGCAAGTAAACCAGAAACTTGCCGTCCTTGCGTTTGAACAGTCTGCCTTTCCCTTCACGAACCATTTTGTAACCCTCAAACGAGAAAATAGCGTATCAAATATAAAACCTTCGCAAACACTTTGAGTCTCCTAACGGATAATAGCGAAGAGGAACACTATCTGATGATGGAGGCAAGTCGCCACCCATTCTCCAACATGAAGGGTTGGCAGCCGCAATGCATGCAGAAATCAAAGTCTCACTCTTCTGCCCTCAAAATCAAGCTTAAACTTGCCTAACTCTTCTTTGACTTGAAGAAGCTGCTTGCCTGTGAATACTGGTCCATCGCAGCACACGCGGTATCTGCCTATGACGCAGCTTCCGCACAGGCCGATGGCGCACCGCATCAACCGCTCAAGGCTCGCCTCAAACGGTATGCCTCGGTGGTCGGCAAGCTCAAGCGCCTTCAAGATCATCTTCTCAGGCCCACAGGCATAGACCGCGCTGAACTTCTCGCTGTCCATCAGTTTCTCCAGTGGTTCAGTACATAGACCTGCGAGGCCGCAGGTGCCGTCTTCGGTCACGGCCACAACATTCTCTTTGTCCAAGAGTCTCCGCAACTCGCTGAGAAACAGAAGTTCATTTTTGGTTTTCGCACCCAAGACGAACAAGGGCTTCATCGCTCTCGGCGCCATTTTTCTGCTCAAGAACAGCAGAGGCGCGATACCTGTGCCACCTGCAACGAACAAAGCTCTCTCGTTTCGAAGGCTGAAACAGTTGCCGAAAGGCCCACGCAAACCTATGTTATCGCCAAGTTTCTTGCCGTGCAACGCTCTTGTGGCTTCGCCCACGTTCTTGACCGCTACTGAAACTTTGCCTGCAACCTCAGCGTCTTGTATGCTCAGCGGAATCTCATCCACTCCTGGAATCCAGAGCATCAGAAACTGGCCTGGCTTGGCCTTAGCGCACAACTTGTCGCTAAAGGTGAAAGTCTTAACTGTAGGGCTTTCGACTTTCACGTCTTCGATGCATGTAGTTCTGAGCTTGTTAGCGGCGATGCGATAGACCGACAATATCGTTCACGCTCCTGAAACCTTTCCTTTTCAAATAGGCGTCCATGCCTTGTGCCACTTGCCTAAACACACCTGAGCCCTGAGTGGCTACAGCTGTGCCTATCTGAACGGCAGATGCGCCTGCTAGCATGAACTCTATTGCGTCACGCCAATCTGCCACGCCTCCACAGCCGATGATAGGCACTTTCACGCGTTCGTAAACGTCATAAACATGCCTCACTGCCACGGGCTTCACAGCCTTGCCTGACAATCCACCAACCCTGTTACCCAGAACAGGCAACGCCGTCTCTACATCGATTGCCATTGCCTTAATCGTGTTCATGACCGTCAAACCGTCTGCGCCAGCCTGCACAGCAGCTTCAGCAATATCAGCTACGCTCGTGACGTTCGGGGACAGCTTGACAAAAACTGGTTTGTCAACTGAAGCCTTTACCCTCTTGACCACGTCGACGAGAACTGCAAGGTTCTGTCCGATTTCGGAACCCGTCTCCTTCACGTGAGGGCAGGATACGTTCAGCTCCACAGCGTCCGCGCCTGTAGCCGCAGCCTTACCTGCCACGGTGGCGTACTCCTCGGCCGAAAAACCATATACACTCACGATAAGCGGCACGTTCAAGACAGACTTGGCCTCGCGAATTTCCCTCACAAACTCGTCTATGCCCGGGTTTGGCAACCCCATGGCGTTGATAAGTCCACAATCTGTCTGCGCCACCGTTGGATTTACGAAGCCTCTACGAGGTTTCAGGCCTGCAGATTTGGTCACTACTGCACCTGCCCCGCCCTTTGCCATGTTTTCGAGCGTCCCGACAGTGTAGCCCAGAATCCCCGAAGCCAGCATAGTCGGGTTAGCCAGCCGTAAGCCAACCAAATCCACGTTCAGCCGATTCCCGCTCAAGCCTTCTCTCACCGTGAACCGTTTCTCATTTAGCGTTCGCGCCTTAATAAGATAAAGCCTGATTGTCTAGAGTGGGAGAGCATGTCAAGAATTCTGAAGAGCCTAGCCGCTATGCTTTCGATATTCATGTCCTTTTGCAATGCCCGAAATCGACTCGATTGTCCACAGAACCCTCTACAACTACGGACTGTGCTTCTCATACGAGTGGACAAGGAGTATTGGGTTGTCTACAAGGCGGCTTCGTCTTCTTAATAATCACAGCTGTAACGTACTGACTAGGTTCAAACAAAAAATGGGAAGAACCTCAAAATTCGTTGGAGTTTGTGGCCACGTTAAACTTTCTGTCGATAGATGGACTGCAGGACACTCCCTTCTATAAACCATGGAGAATGGCCTGCCGCCCAACACCGTCATTTGGTGGTGAATCCCATGGAACAGCATCTCCGGCACATGAGTCATCTCAATGCGAGTCGCGTTGGCAACCTATGCGCTGTCCTCCACCGCACACTTGTTGGCACAGACACTCAGAAGACAACAAAAGCTCGGCTACTGTGTGGCCTTTGCCTCGGCGGGCTTTGCTGACTTCTGCATGAATGACCATGCCGCAAGCACTATGCCTATCAAGCCTATGACGATGACAAGACCATAGAAAAGCCATTTGTTGTCAGGGGCGCCGTACAAGTTGTAGTCAGTAAAGTGCTGCACTAGGCCAAGTATCAGAGCGATGATGATCAGCAATATGCCGCCATACAGCATCATTTTCTTATCCATATTCTCCTCGCCTCCTTTCAGGCATTTCATAAATAGAACAGTCAATTGTAACGCACACTATTTAACATCTTCTGCCACTCAACATACCTCAAATGGGCAAAAAGAAGATGGTTTCAGTCGTGATTTCCGAGTTGCGATATCTTATTAAATGTAAGCCTAGGATTAGTAACTGCAGTGACAAGCCATGAAGGCTGTTATAATTGAATGTTCATTCGGCTTCTTGGCCTTTGACGAAGACAATAAGCTGATTCAGAAAGTGCTTTTCCCCAAAAAGCCCCAAGCAGCCGCCAATGCTCTCATGAAGGTCGAAGCAGGAAAAATGCCTGACGAGGCATTTGAGCTCGTCGAAATCCTTCAAAAAATGGGCTATAGCACGTTCACGTTCGAAAACGAAAACTTGGCCGATCAGACCAAGCAGAAACTGGGAGTCGAGACCGAGGTTTCCAAACGCTCTGAAGCAGGAGAGCTCGTTCGCTCAGGTATCGAACGTGTTGCAGTTGAAACCGGCTTTGTGAAGGATGCAGACGAATTCAACGTTTGGATGCATAATGTCACGATGGAGATTGCCAAGCTCCGCGTGAAGGGTGCAGTTGAGAAAAGAGATTTGCTTGTGGCTCAGGCTATACTTGCCTTGGATGACTTGGATAGAGGCGTTAACGTTTTCATGAGCCACGCACGCGAATGGTATGGAATTCACTTTCCGGAACTCGACCGCATAGTTGATAAACATGAAACGTACGCACGGCTCGTCATCAACCTCGGTAGCAGAGACAACTTCACTGTAGAGAACCTCGAAAAGGAGGATGTGCCAAAGCAGAAAGCTGAGGCTATAGCCAAAACGGCCAGAGCGTCCATGGGCGCCGATTTGGCTGAGGCAGATCTTGTTCAGACACAGGGCCTTTGCCGGAACGTGGCCAATCTCTACGACTTGAGGCAGAACCTTGAGAGCTACCTCGACAAGACAATGGAAGAAGTTGCACCGAACATGAAATACCTTGCAGGCTCACTCCTAGGCGCGAGACTCATCTCAATATCAGGCGGCCTTTCGAACCTCGCAAGAAAACCCGCAAGCACAATCCAAATACTCGGCGCAGAAAAAGCCCTATTCCGTTCACTCAAGACAGGAACACTACCGCCAAAACACGGAATAATCTTTCAACACACACTTCTCCACGACGCAAAAAGATGGCAAAGAGGCAAGATATCTAGGGCTTTGGCAGGAAAACTGGCCATAGCCGCAAGGGCAGATGCCTTCGGAGGCCGAAACATCGGACCAAGACTAAAGGCTGATCTTGACAAAAGAATGACTGAAATTCAGGAGAAGTACCGCGAACCTCCACCGCTGCCTGAAAGAAGATCTAAACCTCGGCACGAAAGACGGTTCGAAGAGCGCAGAAGAAGGCACAGACGTGAACGTTAAGGTCATGCCACACCCACGGTTTCCTGCCATATATCAAGCTATGCTGGAAGACGGTGCGCAACGGCTGGCCACAAGAAACTTTGCGCCGGGCAGAAACGTCTACGGCGAGAGACTGATTCGCTTTGAAGGCGCAGAATACCGATTGTGGGATGCTTTCAGAAGTAAACTAGCGGCTTCTATATTGAAAGGTCTCAACGACGTGTCGATTAAACCCGAACACCGCGTCCTCTATCTCGGAGCTGCTTCTGGAACGACTCCCAGCCACGTTTCAGACATAGTAGGCGAAAAAGGGCAAGTATACTGCGTGGAGTTCGCCTCAAGATCGCTCAGAGAACTGGTTGATAACGTGTGCGCGTTCAGACCTAACATGATGCCCATTCTGGAAGACGCACGGTTCCCAGAAAGATACGCAATGTTCGTCAACGGCAAGGTGGATAACATATACTGCGACGTAGCGCAGGTAGAACAGGCCAAAATCCTCGCAGACAACGCCAGCAGATTCTTGAAAAAGTCTGGCTGGATTATGCTTGCGGTGAAGGCTCAGAGCATCGACGTGACAAAAGATCCCTCTGAGGTCTACAAGGGCGAAGTGAAAACCTTGGAAAAACGTGGTTTCCGCGTGGAGGAAGTGATTCATCTAGAACCATATGACAAAGCACACGCCATGATAACGGCCCAAATGTAAGAAAATTCTTCTAGAAGATTCGTATAGTGTATATCCCTGTCCATGATGGATGCATCTGTGGCGGTCTAACGACTACTTGGGGAGGGGAGAGCGGCACAACGGCCATTGAGTCGTCCTCAAAGAAGCTGGATTTGCTGTTTCTAAAGAATGCCACGCTAGGCCAAGTTGCTTCGACTTCGCCGCGCGTAAAAATGGGAATGTCGTTTTCGTGAAAGTCTTGCATGACATCGGGACTCTCTCGCTCAAGGACTCACGAGAGCTCAAAGGAATTGCCGAGTTCTTTTCTGCAGCCTCTGTTACTAGGTGAAAATACACGTGAAAAACCACTTGAAGATGGCACAGTGTATTCAAGATACAACATCCCTGCTTTCACACTCAGGACTTTCGAAAACACGGTGCTTCACAAGGCGTACCCGCTCATACAGGCCAACCCAGGCGGTTATTACGTTGAAATAGACGGTGAAACCATAAAACGTCGAAGACAGGAACTGGGTCTATCGATCGGCGACACAGCTAAGATGATTGGCATATCTAGGCGAACTGCCTATGGCTACGAACGAGGTATGGCCAAAGCCTCAGTCACAGCTGCCTACAACATAATATCAAATTTTGGGGTTCCAGTGGCAAAACCTGTGAACATCTTCGAGAACACGAAACGCGAGCACAAATGCTGCTTTCTTATGTCAGCTCGTCGCATGGTAACTAAAAACCATATCTTGCAGAAAATTATCAGCAAATTTGCACGTTGCCGCATAACTGCGGTAAGGAAGGCTTCCTTTGACTTCGTCCTCAGTGTTCCTGAGGATGAGGCACGCATAATCGGCGGAGTCGCACGTAACGGAGAACCGGATCTCGGGAAAAGGGTAGACGAGATTCTGAGCGTCAGCAAGGTGGTTCAAGCGCACCCGATACTCATAACAGAGGGACAGGAACTGCCAAACAAGAACATAACGTGTATAGATAGCAACGATTTCCCACGGATAAAGGATCCAAAGATCTCATTACGAAGTCCTAAGCAAACCTGACCTGATGCGAATCCCTATTCACTCTCAGTTTCTTCGCAGGCTTCCAAGACTTCCTGACGAAATCAGGGTAATCGCATGACTTTTCAAGGCATTGCTGCAAGAATTGCATTGTTCTGGGGTCGGAAGGATAGCCACTTCCAAAATCCCCATACTTCGTTGCCAACTCTGCGATTTCGCTGTCTCTTTCGACTTTGGCGATTATGGAAGCTGCGGATACTATGGGATACGTGCGGTCTGCCTTGTGTTCAGAAACGATTCTCAACTTGAAAGACAGACAGCCCTGTATATCCTGCCCGAAGCGCTCCTCAACGACATCGGAGGCATCCACGTAGGCCACATCAGGCTTCAAGGCTTCTATGACCTTCGCCATAGTTTGGGCCTCAAGCCAGTTCAGCTTGTGAAGCTTCTTGCCTGCCAAAACAACATCATCAATCTGCTTCGGAGACAGCTTTTCGATGCTATACTTTTGCACCACTTTTTTGATCTCAACAGAGAGCACCTCGCGTCTGTGAGGTGTCAGAAGCTTTGAATCCCTGACGCCTAGATGAACAAGGTTCGGCAGTTCCTCTTCCCTCATCAGGACACCTGCGATAACCAAGGGCCCGATTACGCAACCGCGGCCTGCATCATCTACACCGGCAACTAGCATGAGAGGCTTCACTTTCAGAAGAGTATTCTTTGTTCAAGCCTAATAACGCTTTATTTGAACATGGTTTTTCCAGAAGACTGGGTGCTTTTCTGGTCACCATCTCATAAACATATCTCCTATCCTCTGTGCTACTTGGAATAGTCCTGTGTCCTTCGTCGCCATTTACCTGTTCTATAAGGTTGTCGCTTGCCTTCCAGTGGAACACGCTGTCCATCTTGGAACTCTTGTCCACCCAGTCACAAAACGGTTATCTTGTCTGGTACCAGGTTCACCTGTCAATAGCCAGTGGTCGTTTCGGTTATAGCTTTGGATCATTGTTCATGCAAAGTCTAGTTTGGACATGTTAACAGCGGTAGCCAAGTGTGTGCTTAAGAAGAATGTGAGGAGATGCTGAACGGTAGACGGATCTATCTAACTAGGAGGACTGAGCTATCGGTGTAGTGTATGACGTGGTCGCTCACGCTACCGAGCAGGAAGCGGTCTAGGGCACTGTGGCCTTTGCTACCCATGACCACGATATGATGTTTGCCGCTCGTCGCAGTTTCAACGATCACCTTCGCCGGGTCGCCTAGCTTCATCTCCTTATCTACTTTCACGTCTTTGACCTGTTCCGCTGCGACAGTGAGAATGCCTACTCCAAGCTGCTTGCTCAGTTCTGGCTTAAGCTTAAAGAATCCTTCTTCCTGAACATGGAGCAGTGTGATTTTCGCGTCAGTTTTCTTCGACAGCATGGCCGCGTATTGAAGGGCTCTTGTCGAGTTTTCTGAGCCGTCGAGTGGAACGAGGATTCTTGATATTTTTTCTTCGCCTCTGGCTATGAGTACTGGTGTTTCGGCGTGACGGGATACTTTTTCAGCAACGCCCCTAAGAATGGGCATTTGCCCTGCTGGCCTATGACCTAGCACGATAATGTTGTAATCTCCTTGCTTCGCCTCTTTTATTATGGCCTCTGCAGCATCGGCGTTCCGAACGATCTTCTTTTCGACAGGTATACCTTCGTTCTTGAAGGTAGTCGCGGCTTCATTAACGACCTCTTCTGCTTTCTGGCGATAGGCTTCATCGATTTCATTCATGACTTCCTCGGACAGTTTTTCAGGTGCTGGCGACGCGTGAAGATAGAGTGGAGACTCTTGGTAAACGCCTACAGGCACATGCTGGTGCCTTTCAATGAAGAACTTTTGCACTGCAGGTCTCATCAACTCATGCGTAACCACATGAAGAATTGTGACCTTCGCGTTCAGCTTCTTGGCTAAGGATGTAGTCATCTCTTCAGCGATTATGGATGAAGGTGAACTGTCCGTGGGAACCAATATTTTGAAGGCCTGTTCCTTGGTCATGCAATATTTCCTCCTTTCTCTTTTTTCGTGGCAATGGTTTAATAAACCTTTTTGCACGAGAGTGTCATGACACGCTCGGGGAACAGATTGGAAGCGAAACAAGAGTTCAAACCTGATTTTCCAGCTGAAATAGTGAAGGAAGGCAACGTTAGACTACTTGTCCCCAGACTCACGGCTTTCGCCACCTCGCCTTCAGAGTACGCTCCATCGAAGGCGCCAGTCTTCTACAACCCAGTTATGGAGCTGAACCGTGACATAGCCGTTCTAATACTGCAGGCATATCAGAAGACTGTCAGCCGTGAAGTCACTATCTGTGAACCGCTGGCAGGTTGCGGTGCAATGGGGATACGGTTTGCAGCTGAAGTTGCAGGTGTAAAGGCCGTGACCATGGCTGACATAAACGAGAGATCAGCCAAACTTGCAGATCACAACATCAAACTGAACAGCCTAGACGAGAAAGTCACAGCCAAGCGTGAAGAGGCAAACTTTCTTATGAGCGGGTGTGGGGCACCCCAGAAACGTTTCGATGTCATAAACATCGATCCATTCGGATCACCTGTGCCTTACCTCGGTTCAGCAATCCGTGCTTTGCGTAACAACGGTCTTCTCGCAGTGACGGCAACTGACATGGCGCCCCTCTGCGGCGTCCATACCAAAGCATGTCTAAGGAAATATGGCGGGAAACCTCTGCGGACTGAATATTGTCATGAGCTGGCCATAAGGCTTTTGGCAGGCTGCATAGCGGCGACCGCGGCGAAATTGGATATAGGTGTGAACATCATCTTCAGTCACTGCACGGATCACTATATTCGGGTTTACGCTATGATACATTATGGTGCCAAGAAGGCTGATCAGAGTATCCAGAACATGGGCTATATCCTGCATTGCTTCAAATGCCTCCACAGGGAAACAGCTAAGAAGATTTACCCTGCTGAGAATCTAGGGAAATGCCGTGAATGCAGCTCAACTTTGAGCGTTGCTGGCCCCCTGTGGCTTGCAGACATGGCTGACGAGAGCTTCTGCGAGTTTATGGAAGTTGAAGCAAAGCAGAGGATGTTTAGACTTGCCCAAAAGGAAGCCAAGATAATAAGCCTCGTCAAAAATGAGGCTGGAGCCTTTGTTTCCTATTATGTCTTGGATGAACTCTGCCACGCGCTCCATTCTCCCGTTCCCCCAGTAAAACTGGTAATGCAGGCATTGAAGGAGGCAGGTTTCAAAGCGCATTCGACGCATTTCGACCCCAGGGGCATAAAATCTAACGCATCAGCGTCAGAAATGAAAGCCATTTTATGCAGAATAGTTAGCACAAATCGACAAATTTTAAATAATGTTACCTCCTAACACTTGCAGATTAGGTGAAGTAAGTGAACAAGAAGGTTTTTGCTCTATTGATAGTGGCCTTTTCTACGCTGGTCATGACGCCACTGGCCAACTCGCAACCTTCCCCTCCGGACCTGACTGTATGGACAAACAAAGTAGACTATTCGCCAGGCGAATCTGGAACATTGTACATTCGCTTCTACAACCATTATGGTGGTGCAATAACGGTTGAGAAAGTGTACATTGCTTTCACGGCATGGCAAGCCTACGTCAAAGACAAATGGGAAGGAAACCTGACAATAAACACAAATCAAGCAGTTGCAGACAAGGCTGTCTTCACCAATGAGACTCGATTCACGGTGCCTAATGATGGAAGAGCGGTGAATACGCCTGTGATGATCGTTATAGAAACAAAAGAACGTGGAACTATTATATCTAGATCAGAAGCTTGCATAATATCTGTTCCGGCCACGCCATCATCGATGAATACTATCGTCACGCTACTCACTGTTTTGCTGCTGCTGGTTGTCGTTTGTGCAGTTGGTGTCTCTATGGCAATATTTCTCTCGGCCCGCAGGCCACAAGTAATGTGGAGCAAAGAAGATAAAACGCCTTAGGGCAAATCTGTCCCCCTTTTTCTTTGTTTTTTCCATTTTATTTAAGTAGAAGCGACACTTTTGGAGACTTCTCCCGCACAACCCCTCTTTTTCTAGCATATTGCCTCGCCAGCGAAGTATTTCCGTGCGCAAGGTGGACACATACACATTGTGCCTGGGTTGTTGGCGGCTAGCTTCCTCCTAGCAAGGTCCATGAGTCTTCTGTTGCCGATCGTCTTCTGAAAATCGTCAAGAGATCTATCCGGGCTTGGAACGTTCAAGACGAAACGATCCGGGAAGCATCGCCTGACTGTGTCGAATACTCTGTTGCTTAGAGCAACTATTGGCACAGATCTCTCAATCGACTCGAGCTCTTTCACGAGCCACTCCAGTGCACATGTCTCCATGGTCTCACGCGGCAGCTTCTCGCCCCTGATCCTCTCGCACTTGCAGAGGGATGTCCACAAGAATGCGTCTCTCACCCCAAGCTCTGAACAGAAGGCTCGGAGTCTAGAGAAGAAAGCAGACATCCGAACCCCATCACCGCCTCCAGGTAGATTTCCACGACCACAAGTTGCAGCCCAGTCTTTTCTTATCGGAGTCAGACCGACCACCACACAGCCAATTGCACTATCTGAACCTGAAATCACCGACTGAGAAGTAAGGGTACTTTGTGCCTCAATCCTTCTTACGCCCTCACATTTTCTTTCGCAATGCATCACTTCTTCTCCGACCGCAGCCAACCTCTTCTCAAGCGCAGCCTCGTCCATAAGATCCCGTCAAACAGTTTGCCTAGGAACCCCAGATTTAAGTTTTGGCGCGCACGTCTAGATTTTGCCAACTGGAGCCAGATAAACGGTGAACTCGTCTTCTCCGTCGACGCCAATCAAGGCATCCATGGCTGTTTGATCATAGGCCAAAATCGCACAGGTACCTGCACCGACTGCTTCACACGCAAGATATAGGTTCTGGCAAATGTGACCCACGTCGACTGCAATGCCTTTGTAAGCTATTACACTGTAGCGCCACTCGGCACGATAGGGAATCGTCGCCCAGACGAAGACAACCGCAGATTGCCCCACAAAAGCTTGACCCCAACAAGCCTCTGAAATCTTCGCGGGGAGCGGCCTGTCGCTGTTAACTAGGAGCAGCTTGTGTTCAAGCGGAAGGTACCTGTACACACCAGGCTCAACGCCGTCTACTCGGTTGATTATGAGATAGGTTTCAAAGGGATGCCGGGCGCCCGCCGAAGGAACATTCCGCTTTGTCCAGACTCTGTTCTGGTCAACAGAATTGACTCCCTGAGTAGCCCACAACAAAAAGGAAAGCTCCTCAAGCTTCAATGCTTCCAAAACGTATTTTCTTCGGCTTTCCCGATGCGCTATGGCTTTAGCTAGTGAGACTGTTCCGAAATCTGCCTTCTCAAACTTCTTAAGCTCAATCATGACACCGTCTTCTGGGTATGGTTTCTCAAGGGGAGGAGGCGTAACACCCTTGCGTTGATGTGGCTCCCACTCCTCACGCTCGACTCCGACTCCGGAAGACTTCAGCAGCGCCCGTCTTTCCAGAATAGCATAATCATAGGATTTGGTCTTCATGCAAACACGCCCAGAGCAGTTCACAATAGAAACTACAGCATGTTAAGAATCTTTCCACTAGACCTAACAAATAGAGCGCGCGCTACAACTGGTAACGCGCAAGGCTTATTTCCATTGGGCACTTCTCAGAACATGGGAAGATGGAAATGGAAGACTTGCCAAAGGGATTGGCATCATCTAACGCAAGCAAAATAGCGAAAAGGCTGGGATCAGTTTCTGGCGGTAGAATATTGGATGTTGCCACAGCAGGGGGAGGGTTTATTGATACTCTGATGAAGACTTTGAAGGATTATGATTCTTTTGTGGGAATAGATTATTGCGCTTCAG
>CAYGYI010000030.1:0-4169 GCA_964354055.1 uncultured Candidatus Bathyarchaeia archaeon
CACGTTCAGGCATGAACTCGGTTCCGCCGCATTTCGGGCACTTGTCTATCTTCGGTTTCTCAATGCGTGGGTCAATTGGAACCCAGCTTTCTTCAGCAAGAATTATTTCACTGCACTTTTTGCAATACCAGATGGGTATAGGCGTGGCGAAAACCCGCTGACGAGATATGACCCAATCCCACTCAAGCGAACGCGCCCAGTCAATCAACCTGTGCTTCATATAGTCCGGATACCAAACGATTTCGTTGGCATTCTTCTCAACCTCGTCCGTCAGCATGCGTGTCTTCATGAACCACTGTTCCCGTTCGAGAATTTCGATTGGAGTGTGGCACCGCCAGCAGAGACTCACTTCTTGACTTAACGGTTCGGATTTGACAACCATGCTTTCAGCTCTCAAGTCTTCAAGCATAGCCTTCTTGGCCTCGTCGCTCTTCATGCCTGCGTACTTGCCGGCCTTCTCGGTCATTCGCCCCTTCTCGTCAATGCACATGATCACAGGCAAACCATGTTTGACCACTGTCTTCACGTCGGCCTTGTCGCCGTACGTGCAGATCATAACTACGCCTGTGCCGAACTTGGGGTCAACCATGTCGTCGGCTACAATGTCAACAGTTCTGTCAGTGGTTGGAACATGAACCTTTTTGCCGATGTATTTTGTGTACCGCTCGTCTTCGGGATGTACGGCCACGGTTACACAGGCTGGAATCAGCTCCGGCCTCGTCGTAGCTATTTCCAAGAAGTCGCCTTCCTCAAGCTTGAACTTGATGTGATGGATCTGCGTGTTCCTCGAATCATACTCCACCTCAGCGTCCGCAATTGCCGTCTCACATCGCGGACACCAGTTTACGGGGTGGGTGCCACGGTAGATGAAGCTCTTTTTGTAGAGCATGATCAGCGAAAGCTGGGTACGCCTCCAGTAGTCAGGGTCCATCGTGCGGTATTCGGTCGTCCAGTCGATCGAAATGCCCAACCGTGTGATAGCTTCTTTCATGTTTTTGATGTTCTGGGTTACGAGTTCCATACACATGCTGCGAAACTTGTCAGGCGGAACGTCTGTTTTCTTGATCTTGTTTCTTCGCTCAACTTCTACCTCTACAGGCAAGCCGTGGCAATCCCAACCTTGCGGAAAAAGCACGTTAAAGCCTTTCATGCGCTTGAACCGTGCCAAAACATCAAAGTAAGTCCAGTTTAACGCAAGGCCCATGTGAACCTCGCCTGAAGTGTACGGCGGCGGCGTGTCAACGCTGAACACAGTCCGCTCTGTGCCGTTCCAGTCGAAACGGTAAACGCCCATCTCTTCCCACTTGCCCTGCCACTTCTTCTCAACTTTGAAAACATCAAACTCTTTAGGTAGCTCCTTCATCAGCATCAACACATCCACATGACCGTGAGGCCGTTTCTAGGAAAGATAAATATACCAATAAATAACGATTATCCCTCAAGGTTTAGGGGAGCTGGGAAATGACCCGGCTGAGAGGACGACTGAAACCGTCGTCGACCCAATGAACCTGAACCAGATAATACTGGCGGAGGGAAAAAAGAAATGACAGAACAAAGTCTAAGTGCCCAAGGAGTAAGAATTCTCGCAGAAGCGACAATCTTCATTGCACTCACAATCGTGCTGAAAGACGTGTTACCCCCAATCTATGAGATGCCCCAAGGCGGTGCGGTCACGATCGCTGGCTTGGTTCCGCTGATATGGTTTTCATTAAGACGAGGCGCGAAATATGGGATCTTTGCAGGTTTTGTGTATGGACTTATTCACGCCATCCTTCCAGGAAGCTACATAATCCACCCCATACAAGGTCTGTTGGACTATCCGTTGGCTTTTGGTGCCCTAGGCTTGGCAGGCTCGTTCAGGAAAATTCCGATAATCGGCATCACGATGGGTATCGTTGGAAGATTCCTCAGCTCGTTCTTGGCAGGTCTGTTCTTTTTCACTTCAAACCCATTTTCAACAGAAGGAATATACGCATCTGCAGTGTACAACGGCACGTATCTGTTCCCAGAATTCGTGATCACGGCAATCGTCATATACATACTGCTTCAAAGAAAACTGCTCAACGTCTACCTGTAGACCCGGCGGCATTCCTTCCCTTTTTTTCCCAACAATCCCCAAACAACCTCATCGAAACAATCACAATGTGACTCGCCCGGGAAAAGTGTAAGCATTCATCCTCTTTCCCCTCACAAACCCAACCAACGTCAAACCAGCTTTCTTGGCAACGTCAATACCTGAATCCAAAGCTGCAGCCAGCGACGCCACTATCGGCAAACCCACCCTAGCCGCCTTCAACGCAATGTCCCCTGACATCCTTCCACTCAAAGCAAGAAAGCACTCATTGAGATCAACGCCATTCAAGACTGCTATGCCAATTGCCTTGTCAACAGCATTGTGCCGCCCAACATCCTCGGCAAAAGCCACAAGACCACCATCACCCTTGTAGATAGCCGCAACGTGTACGCCTCCTGTCTTTCTAAAAGTCTCTGCCATGGAATTCAGACGATTAACGCACTCCAAGATCGTTTCAGCCTTGACTGTGAGGCTTGACCTGACCCTGAAAAGCTTGCCAACATACTCGTAGGGCGAAGCGCTTCCGCACGCAGAAAGAACTATGCGTGAGCGTTTTCCAGCAAGTTTGAGCCGCTTTTCCAAGTCAACACTTGATCTGAACTTGACGTGGCAAGCCTGTTCTTTAATGGTTATTTCTTCAATTTCGTCGTTCGCTTTTGTGACGCCTTCTGAGAGCAAATGTCCGAGTGCCAGTTCCTTCAGCTTTGATGGTGAACACATGATGGTTGCATAGTGAGTCTTGTTGAGGAAGATGAAGAGAGGCTTCTCCTCCGCTACGTAGTCAGCTATTTTCTGGGCTGTCCCTGTTGAAACATCAATTCTCACGATTTCAACTTCGCGCATCTCGCAAACCAGCCTTATTTCTTCAACTCGAACGTGACGAAATCTATGATTTCGTCGGCAATGATGTTTTTCGTGACTGATTGGAGGCCTTTCCACCCGGGCTGGCTGTTGACTTCAACAACTACTGGGCCTTTTGGGCTTTCGAGGATATCTACTCCAGCGATCTTGCATTCAATGAGTTTTGCTGATTTGACGGCTAGATCTTCGAGCGGGTGGTCTAGCTTGATTGGTTCGGGGCGTGCGCCTTGGCTGTAGTTGGTTTTCCAGCCTTGCGCCACACGTCTCATGGCGGCGACGACGCGGTTGCCCACGATGAAGGCGCGGATATCGCTGAATCCATGATCCACGAATTCCTGAAGGTAGATGACGCCGTGGTAGAAGGTTGTGGCCGCGAAGATCGTGGAGGCGACTTCAGCGTCTTTCACCCGCGTGGCGCCTACTCCCCTAGATCCGAAAATCGGTTTGACAACCACATCTCCGCCGAGCTCTTTGAATGCTTTGAGAGCTGCACCTACGTTTTCGGTCACTGCCGTTCGTGGGACAGGCACGTCGTTCTCCTCCAGAATGGCGAGAATATCGTACTTGTCTACGCAGTGCTCAATCGCCTCAGGCGGGTTTACCACGTACATGCCTAAACGCTGAAGCCTGTACAGCATGTCCATCCTGAAGACGAGCTCCTCCAATGAGCCTCGTCCGATCGGACGAACCACAAGCGCCTTCAGCTCCTCGCAGAGGCTGACGTTGCCGAGGCTCAGACACGGCTTGTAGTTTACGCGTGCGATCAACTGCGGAAAACTAAGGCACACATGTGGAATATTCTTCTTGTTCAATGCCTCTCTGAGCTGCGTGGAACTCCATGAGTTTCGGTTTCTCGTGACAATTCCGATCTTCAAAAGCTGAACCCTTCTGTGCTTTGCTTTGTTAAAGGTGCTGGCGAGTGTGTTCTTAAGGTTTCTGTGCAGAGGCGAGACTCAGAACTTGTGGATAAAAGGCACCAGTTGCTCGACGTTTTCAAATCTCTTGGAGAGGCTCACATCCAAGTAGGCTCCGTGGTCGTTGAAGTATGGTGGACCTTTGCGTGAAAACAATGTCAGAATCCTGCCATCGTGGTCGGTTTTGTAGCCGTCATTGCACGACTCGTGTCCCCTTATCATGATTTTGGCGCCAAACTTCCTCAGTGCTCCGATGGTAATGTTCTTGCCGAACAGTTTTCCTGCTCCCCTCGGAGAGGCATGTGTGCCTTCGGCTGTTT
>CAYGYI010000030.1:4179-12634 GCA_964354055.1 uncultured Candidatus Bathyarchaeia archaeon
TGTTTCATCTGGGTCACTCCAAAGCATATCCTCTAAGAAGCGTTGTTTCGGATGGGTGACGTGTGCGAATGCTAGGTCTTCGAGCCTGTTTGCTTTCGCAGGGATGCCTCCGTGGATGAGCAGGTACTGGCCTTCAACTAACATTGCATTGTATAGAAACTCGAACAGCGTGCAAGTCTCAGCATATATCTCAGCGCCTTTTTCGCCAAATCTGGCCTGATACTGTTCGGGCATGTCGTGGGGTGAAGCCACTAGATCCGCTGGGCCTTCATGGTTGCCGCGCATCAAAACAACCTGTTCGGAAAAGAGGAGATTCAGCTTGAGCACCGTGTAATAGACCTCAGCCGAGTAGGCTCCTCGGTCACCATAATCTCCCAAGAAAACCGTGAACATATCGCGATTCTGCTTCATTCTTTTAATACAATTGCTCTTCTTCATAATGTCTATCAAGCTTTCCAAATCGCCATGCAGGTCGCCGATTATCAGGGCTTGGCCGTGAGGCTTCAGCCTCACCAATCTGCCATTCACACAAAGACTCCCAACGCGACCGTCTTTGTTTCGAAGCAGCTCTGTGGCTTCCTCAATCAGTTTGACAAAGCCTTTGCTTTCGGTCTCTAAGGCTTCTTTCACTATCGTGGTCAAAGCGTCATACAATCGACGAGCCTCAGGATTACTCTATGTGAAGTCTCTTGTCTAGGAAGTCGGAAACGTTCTTCTCTATTCCGCTTCTGACGTTGCGGATTTTTTCTACGGTTTCGTTGCGGTCTCTTTCGGCCACGGTGGCTTCTGACTCGACTATCTTCTTCTTCCGCTCCAACGCGCTAATTCGTTCCTGAAGCCGTGTCAGCTCGGTTTGGATGGCTGTGACTTCTGTAGAGGCTAAAAGCTGCCTCTTCTGCGCTAGCGCCTCGACGCATTTCTGGTGAAACTCCATAAGTGAATTGGCCATGATGATACTGTCTATGGCCTGCTTGGCTTTCCGTTCTTTTTCAGGCTTGAGATTCAGCTTGTCCGACATTGAATGATCAAGCTTTTCAAGTATAGATTTGAGCACTGGGTATCCCGCTTGTTCGGTGGCAAACGCTTCAAATGGAGTCTCCAAGTATTGGCTCAGCTTAAGAGACTCTTCCTGCATGAGGCCGCTGCCTCCGCCACGGGTGACCAGCGATTGAAGCTTAATGAAAGGCTTCTGAAGATGCTGCAGGTTACGCTTAAGCTCGGCGTTTAAGGCTTCTATTTCGGTTTCAACGTGAGTCAGTTGACTTAGGCCACCTCTGCTCTTGACGGCAGCGATTTCCCCCTGAGCATCGATAATTTCCTTATCTATGGAGGCCTTCTCGCTTTCGGCCTTCGCCTTCTGTTCGCTGAAAACAGCCGCTTCTCGCTCTAGCGCAAGGAGCTTGTCCGTAAGCTGAAGCGTCTCCTCCACCGCCTTCGTCTTCACGTAATCCTTCGTCAGGAAACCGCTCAGCTCTTTGACAGTTATTCTCACTTTTTCAACAGCAACTTGGAACTTTCTTCTATCCATTATGAAATATGGCGATATTCTGGGAAACCAGTTTTGCATATCAACATCGGTTACCGTAAGCATTTTCTGAGTGTCTTGAACTAGTTGCGAAAAGCTGTCGTACGAAACGGTTTCCGCGATCTTGATGCGTTGCAGTCTTTCGGAGAATAGGCGTGAGAGTTTGTTCAATGCTCTGGCTCTGCGGAAGGTTTTTTCGCTTCGCTTGTCAACTTCTTTGGCGCTGTTTTCCATTAGCATCTTGCACGAGTTTTGAAGGTTGCCAAGCTCCTTGCGCATCTCGTCGACCAGTTTCTTAGCTTTGTTGTGGACTGGTACAAAGGCTGAGCCAGTCTGGCTTTCAAGCCACCGCTTCACATCTTTCGAAGATAGCTTCACAACGTCAGACAAACGTTTTTCCCGATAGAGAGTAGATGAAACCCTTATTTATCTTTCAACTGTCCACCATTTTTTGAGTAACTACTCTTAAATAAGAATCACAAGCATAAACTGGTCCATAAGGTGACAGCAACGAACACCAAGGACATTGCAGTAATAGCCGTGTTTGCCGCACTGGCCATCATTCTAAATCTATCTCCGCTGAAGATTCTGGCACCTTACGCACCTTTTCTCATATACCAAGTCTGGGAAATACCCATAGTAGTGGCATTCATCCTCTACGGAGCGAGGGTGGGAGTCGTTCTTGCAGTAATTAATACGCTTGCATTATTTGTCATATTCCCGGGAGCGCTTCCTACCGGTCCACTTTACAACCTAGCAGCTGTGTTGAGTATGGTTTCAGGAATAGGCATAGCAAGTGCCTTTTTCAGAAAACATTCTCCTGGACATGGTGAAGTTATAGTGGCCACTGCATTCACAGCTTCAGGAGTTGCCCTAAGGACAGTAATCATGGCATTCCTGAACTGGGCTCTCCTTCGTTTTCCACCTCCAGTTGGCTACAGCTTGCCTGAACCAGCAATCATGGCAAACATACCGCTAGTAGTCATCTTCAACCTGACTTTGGCGCTCTACACCATCCCGATGGGCTATGGCCTTGCCAAGATTGTGGAAACTCGCATGAAGACACTCGTTTGAATAGAGACTAGCTCTCACTCGATACCCTGTATCAGAAACCCAACGCTTCTGCCAGCATTTCGCTGTTGATACATCCAGCTCTGAACGATTTCCCAGTTTTCAGATTGTTCACGATTAGCGCTGCTGGCGCGAAAAGGTTCGGGTCAATCTTGTAGAAGTTCATGTCTGCTTTTTTGAGGATATCTATGAAGGGTTTGCCGTAGTCTTTGGATGTCTTGGAGGGTGCCTTTTCCACGATTCTCCTCAGCTTCTCGTCGTCATCGTAGCTGATGGAGTAGTATGCTGTTCCGCCATAGAGGATGGCGTCGTTTGTTCTGGCCATGGCCTGCGCAAACTTGGGATGCGAAGGCGGAATAGGAGCGCAACCCCACGCGTCTAGAATCACGTTGGGGTCTAAGCCCAGTTTTCTGAGCTTGTGTATTCCTGTTTCCACTATTCTGCCTGCCACTTGTGTGGCGCCTGATATGCTGGTGGTCGGAGTCAGGATTATCGCCAGCTTTTCTGGAGATATTCTACAGTCTTCTGCGAAGCGTTCTATCAGTTTGGGCGGCGGAGGCTTGCTTGTTTCCAAGACCACGATGGCCTTTTCGAAGCTGTCTTTGTAGCCAATCTGCTTGTATATCTCCTTGGGCCTCAATGCCAACGCCCTTGCTGGGCCTGACCCTATTGCAAAATAATCTCCTTCGTTTATTTGCCAACCAGCGTATTGCGAGCCGAGCGTGGCTATTACGGGATGATCTGAATAAACGAATATTGATGGCAGTTGCAGGTTACCATAGGTTTTGCAGGTTATTCTTGCTTTTCCGCATCCGCCCATGCAGATTTCGGTGATGAGCCTTCCCGCTTCGAAGCCGCCCTGCGCCGCTATTCCCGCGTCTACGACTGTAGCTCCACTGGCTTTCTCGACCTTGACTCCATAGAACTCGGGGTTTTCAATCAACTTCTCTAATAGCTTCCAAGCAAGGCGGTTCACACTCAAAGCGTTTTTCAATGCAGCTTATCTCCTTTTCAAAGTAATCTCTCGTAGTGGCTTAGTTGTGGATTTTTCTCTTTTGAAACATAAAGTTTGCCGTTTCCATTCTCCACGAGGTCGCCTAGGAAAACGTAGAATGGACCTTGAACCGTCTCTTCTTCAACTTTTGCCTTTGGCTTGATGCTGTCAATTGAAAAAGTAGGCAGTACAGATTCTGTGAATCCTCCGATAACGATCTTGCCGCCAGCTATGCAGGCGCCAGCCCTTCCTGCGCAGTTTTTCTTAACATATATCGTGCCGTCGTGCATTCGGAAGCCAGCAAACTGGCCGACGTTTCCATAGATCTTGATGATTCCTTGTTTCATGTGCGCGCCTGCTTCGTTGCCAACATTTCCATGAATGGTTATGCTTCCTCCATGCATGCCTTGGGTGCTTCCGCGGTACGGGGCAGCCAAGTAGTCGCCTGCGTCACCGTGGATTTCGATGATTCCACCCTTCATCAGAGAACCAACCCATCCGCCTGCGCTGCCGTGCACGGTTATCTTGCCTCCACTCATTTCTTCGCCCAGATGCAAACCTGCATTGCCAACGATGACGATTTCGCCGCCTGTCATGGCTTTGCCTATTTGCCTAACGCGACTTACGTCACCGTTGATCGTTATCACATCGCTTTCAAGCTTGGCTTGCTCGATTTTGAAGAGGTCTCTAATGCTCTTCTGTTTGTTTCCTTCCCAAATCTGCAAGGCCTCTATTTCGTTACAGTCTTTACATCTGAGAACATCTGGGCTTATGCATTCTGCTGTGATTGGCAACGCAAACTCCTTGAGCGGCGTGAGGGTTATCATCTAGATTCTAGCCTCTACAGACATAGGTTGCGAAACTCGAACGTAGCGGTCGGTAACGGGGTAGTTTTCGTATTCGACCGTCCAGTAGTGTCTGAACCTTGTCTTCATGTCTTCTGTGACCTTCAAAGGCTCCGATACATGCACATCAAGCCACATCGTGGCGCCGTCAACATGCTGTATGACTTCGCCGTCCTTGACTACAATCTTTCCGTTCTTGATGGTGTAGGCGGCTCGCCTGAAGGCTTTTCTAACAACCTTGTATTTCCGCGAAGCATCCATGGTTTCAGGATTCACGTTAAAGACAGCGATGTCGGCGTCGGCGCCCACGGCAAGGTGGCCTTTGCACTTGAGACCTAAAGCTTTGGCCTGTCCGGCTCTAGTGGCGACAGCAAGCTCATAGAAGCTCAGTTCGCGATCTATAGACGGAATAAGGCTTCTGCTTTTTGCCCTCGGGTTAAGCCTTTTCATGGTTGCCTCTCTAGCCTTCTTGCTCATCAACCACGCGATTATTCTCGGATAAGAGGTAAATGGTCCGGCGTTCGGATGGTCCGTGGTCATAAATATCTTCCACGGGTCTTTTATGAGCAACGCCAGTTCAAGACCTATCGACCACTGGACAGCGTGCACATAGCTCTTGCGTCTGTAGCGGAAGGGCACGATGCCAGAACTTGTCTCAGTTTCCACATCGTGGTTTACCCATTTGTTTCCCGTAAGCTTGTAAAGGTCAAACTGGAAAGGCCCATCGGCAGTCATGGTCGTCGTGTCTGCAAAAATCACCTGCCCCATGTCCAACGTGACATGCGAATGACAGTTGACGTAGTTTGCTATTTCTTCTGCTCCCGACTGTAGGGTTCGCCAGTCGTCACCCTTGAAAGCGCTAAACTGGCAGTGCGTCACGTGAATAGCAGGTTCATCTCCTGTTGCCAAGTCCTTGACACAGTCCATGGTTTCCAACGCCGTGATATAGTTTCCAGGTTGGCCGAGGTTGTTGGTGTGTACGTGAATCGTATGAGGCAGGTTGAGTAGCTTGTTGACTTTGCATAGGCCACGGATGATCTCGCGAGGCGTCACACAAAAGTTGGGCACTTGCTCGTTGAGGCTGTGGATGTTATGACCGAAACCCCACGCCTCAAGGCCTCCAGGGTTGACGATTTTTATGGCGTAACCTTTGGTTTCCGTCATCATCCAAGCCACATGTTTCGCAAGCTCTTCAATCTCGCCCTTGCTCAGATACTCGAGGACAAACCACCAGTCGCCCAGCAACGGGTAAGAGGCCTTGTCAACCATCGGCGTGTCATTAAGCTCTTCGTGCGTGTGCTTCGCCTCAAAAGGAGGCATCGAAGGATTCATCACAGTCGTGTAACCCATCCGCGAATAGCGATAGCCCGTGGTAAACGTGGACGGAATAGAATGTCCGACGCCTGAACGCGTCATTGGCGTCTTGCGTTCAAAGTCTCTAAAGTGGTCTTCGGGCCTCAGCTCACGGCCCGTGTTGACTTCTGACCCAGCTATGTGGCTGTGTATGTCCACGCCACCGGGCATGACAATCATTCCCAAAGCATCGACTTTCTTGGCTTTACGCTCGTCGACGCTTTCAACAATCTTGCCGTCTCGAACTGCAATGTCCATCCTATCGCCGTCAACACCGTTGGCAGGATCGTAGACAAAGCCATTCTTCACCAACAACTCCATCTTACGACGCCTCCGTTTGCTGCTGTTTCTTCAGCCGCTTGACCTCACGAAGGATTCGCTGCAGTATTTCCTCGTCTGAGAGGATGCCCTTGGGTGGCTCTACGATTTTTTTCAGAGGCAACGGCACATGGTCCATGCGGTAGGCTGTTCCCTCCTTCTCTATTCCGACGAGCGCCGAGGGGAGAATCACGTCTGCCATCTGAGCCGTGGCATTCATGTGCGGATCAATCACTATGAGTGGCTTCTGGATCAGATGCTCTGCGGCTTTTCGCGGAAGATTTGAAACAGGGTCAGAAGCTACAACCAGCGAGGCGTCAGACTCTCCGCGCATGAGGATTTCGACGGTTGACGTTTCTCCCGGATTGTATCTGGGATAGCCTTGGGAGAAATCGATTGCATAGGGGTAACCTGTCTGCCACGTGAACACCGTGTCTGCACCTGTCACGTTGAAGTGGCCACGCATAGGCATGATCATAAACTTGGTTCTTCTGTTCAAATCGCGCGTCAGCGACAATGCGGCATCCACGTTTCGCAGCTTGCCTCGGCTCATCGTCAAGCCCAAGCCGAAGAAAACTACACCGAAGCTGCAATTGATCATGGCCTCGGCAAGTTTCTCCAAGTGGTCGACCGGTGTGCCTGCCACGGTGTCAACGTCTAGGTCTTGATCTTGCACGATAGCACGCAGTGCCTCAAGGACTTCGTAGTCCGAGTTGGGCGGGATTTGGAGGAAATAGTCAGCGATCTCCGCGGTTCTCGTTCTTCTTACATCAACGACTACCAGTTTTCTTCCTTCTTTGAGGATTTCAGAGCTAGGTTCGCTTCTGCCAGTTGCGGGCGTAAGCTTCTCTTTGCCTGTGATTCGCCTGAGGGCGCTTTCAACCTTTTTCCTAAGAGTCAAAGCCCTCGTCTTAGTCAAGTAGCCTTTCCACTCGCTCCTCTCAAATCTGCCCTCCGAGAGAGAAGTGTATCTTTCGACGTGCCTCGGATGGGCACTCCAAGGATCACATCCCCAGTAGATGATCAAATCGGCTCTGTGTCTTACTTGTCCAAGCGTGCAACTGGCGATGCCGACGTCTTGGATGCTTAGCGTGGAAGGGCCATGGCAAACCGTTGAAGTGTTGTCAATCACTCCTCCGACTTCCTCGGCCAGCTCCACACCTACGCGCGTGGCCTCACAACTTGTCGAACTCCAACCGTACAGAAGCGGATATTCAGCCTGCGCGAGGATTTTGGCAGCTTTCTTAACAGCCTCGCCAAGTGAGACTTCCACAAGTCTACTTTCTCTTCGAACGAGCGGTTTCAGAAGCCTATGCTCACCGTTGTAGCCGAGGAACTTAGCTTCGCACATAGCACAGCCGTTCTTAACATCCACTATTCTGCCTTCATCCACGTGGAGTTCTATGTCGTCGCAGAGGCAACCGCAGACTGGACACGTAACGGCGTTAGCGACGACCACATTATTCCCTCCTGAACTGCTGTTTTAGAAGCTGAGCGAGGTCAAGTACGGGCGCTTCTGGAGCTGGAGCGATTTCCGCAGGGATGCCCTTCAGCGAGGGCATGCCAACGCTTTCAGTCGCAACATCAACTACTACATTTGCCCATGCGCCGTAAGGCATGTAAATCACGCCTTGGTGAGGTGCTCTTGTGGACTTCAAAGCCTTTACGACGACTGAACCATGTTCAGTCGAAACCAGAGCGTTGCTCTTCTCTTTGATACCGAGCTTTTTCAAGTCTTGAGGATCGATGAAGCAGACGGCCACGCTGTCCAAATATTTCTTTGAGGCTTTCCCCTGCTCTTTTCCTACACCCTGCTCAATCGTTCGACCAGTAAGCAAGATCACTTTAAGCTTGGAATTCTGCCCCATTCGCCAGACCACGACACAACCTGCGAGTTCTGTTGCAGAAATAGTGTGAAAGCTCACATACTATTTAACCTAACCAGTTACAGTCGAAGACCAGCAACATTTTTAAACCTGAGACCTGAATCACTCCATATTTCGCTGAAACTATGCTCTCCTTTGACAGGTGATGTAATGATTATTGAAGTTGAAGATTTGGTGAAGCATTACGGCGAGGTTAAGGCGCTAGACGGCGTGTCTTTCGGTGTGGAAGAGGGTGAGATATTTGGTCTTTTGGGTCCGAACGGCGCTGGCAAGACGACATTGATGGAGACGCTTTGCTGTTTGCGGAGACTCGACAGTGGCAAGGCCTCAGTTAAAGGCCACGACCTTGTGAAGGAACCCTACAAGGTTCGTGCCACGATAGGCTTCTGTCCGCAGGAGACCTTGCTGTATGATTTGCTCACGGTTCGCGAGAACCTTTCCTTCTCCGCTGCCTTGTACTCGC
>CAYGYI010000031.1:0-12023 GCA_964354055.1 uncultured Candidatus Bathyarchaeia archaeon
AAAGGACCTGTCATTCCACCTATTTGATCCAGAAGCTCATGAAAGCCGAAAGCCTTGCCAACCCCCACCCCCTTACTTACCATCGACAACACCGTATCCCTAGCAGGCGCCCTGACGGCCTTCCCAAGCCTTTCAAGCAACACGAACACCACCGCCATCTCCAAACCCGCCGAGACGCCGAGAAGCGGAATCGAAACAATCAAACCATACCCCAACAGAATGAAAAACCAGTAAGCACGCGTCGCATCCACGAGGAACCCGCTAACAAGCCTAAGAGCATAGCCGAGAAAGTCGCCAACACCTCCAACAAGCCCCACCACCAACGCCGTGGCGCCCAAAACTTTCAGATACTCAGGCACCAACCCTCTTGAACCCTCGTAAACGATGTCTCCAAGCAAGCTAACCAAGCCTAGAAGCAAGATACTCATGTAGACGCTTCTGTGGTTGTTCAGACTTGCCTTAAGATCCATAACCTCATCGCCAGCAAACACAAGCAGACACGTGACCACTGTCAGAAAGAGCTAGTCACCAGTTTTGTCTTATCTAGTTTGCTCACCACGCTTTCACTGAAAGCATTTTGCAGCTAGCGAAAGCTTTTATGGAGGTTTAAAACTTACATTGCCCATACTCTAATGGGATGTTTAATCATGGCTTTGCAGAAAGGCGACTTCATACTGATAGACTACGTTGCTAAGGTGAAGGAGACAAACGAGGTTTTCGACACCACCAACGAAGAGATCGCGAAGAAAGAACACCTGTACAAAGAAGGCGAAATCTACGAGCCGAAACTGGTCGTTATAGGCGAAGGCTGGGTCCTGAAGGCTCTGGACGAAACCCTACCCTCGATGGAACTAGGCAAAAACAAGCCCACGGAAATCCCTCCAGACAAAGCCTTCGGACCGAGAGACCCAGAAAAAATCAAACGAGTACCCCTCAGACAGCTACTGGCCAAAGAAATAACCCCAACCATCGGACTGCGCATCGAATTCAACGGAAAGATGGCCACCATACGCTCAGTAGGCGCAGGACGCGTTCTCCTAGACTTCAACCCAACGCTGGCAGGCAAGACACTCGTCTATGAAGTAACCATCCAGAAAAAACTTGAAACAACAGACGAGCAAGTCGCCACAATCATTCACCGCAGAATACCCGTCGTCGAACAGACCAAATTCACTTTCGTAGTCAAAGAGAACACAATAAGCATAGAAATGCCAGAAGAAGCCTTCTACCTAGAAGGAATACAAGTCGCCAAAAGAGGCATAGTCGTAGACGTGCAAAAATTCTTCCCCCAGATAACTGCCGTAAAGTTCTCTGAAAACTTCAAGACCGAGACAAAAGAAGCAGAAAAGAAAACTGGAGAAGCAGTGGAAGCAGAAGCAAAAACCCCTGCCTAAGAACTGAGACTTCTGCCTATTTCCCCTGCAAATTTCTCAACTTTCTGGAAAAGCTGTTGCTCTTCCACTTCTTTGCTTCTCACTTCGAGTGTGGCAAAAGGCTTCTGCGCGCGCTTTGACTTTGAACGCTTTAGGACGCACGCATGCTAGACAATTTCTCAACTATGTCCATCAGTTCAGAATCGTCGCCTACCGTGCGTGCTATATTCGTCAACGTTACGAGGCCAACTACGCGTTTTCTCTGGATTATCGGCAGTTTCTTTATCTTCTTCTTGAACATCAGATTTGCGGCTTCGCGAATCTCCATGTCAGGATTTCCAGTCACCAAACGCTTCGACATGATCTCTGAGACCTTCAGATGCTTTGGATCTCTGCATTTTTCCAAGACTTTTTCGAGAAGATCCATTTGTGTCACGATGCCTTTGGTTTCATCGGCGGCGGTAACCAGCAGACAGCCGATGCCCCTTTTGTTCATCATTTTGACTGCTTCGTGAACTTTGATGTCAGGTTTTACTGTGACAACATCTTTAACCATTATTTCTTTTACTTTCACTGCTCACACCACGAAGAAGATTAACGCTTTTACTCTTAAGCAAGTGTGCGTAGTGAAACCGTATTATCAAAAGCGATTTCCATTCCATTTGAAAAATAGTTTCTGATGGAACTCCAGATGGCCTGTAGCTGCCTTGATGCCAAAGAATCCGGATTCGCTTTGCATCTCTTCAGCGGCCACATTGTGGTCTAGATGACTTGTGTTGTTCTTGCGAGTTTTTCACATGCCTCGCGATTCAGCTTCTGCCTATTCAGAATGGTGTATCTTTCAGGCCTGATTGTCACCGCCATCTCCAGCGCCTTCACTACGTCCTCATCCTCTACGCCAAGTCCAGATGCGGTCGTGGGTGCTTCAAGTTTTTCCAGAGTCTCTATTATGTGTCTCCAATTCGCGTCGTGTAGATAGGCCATCATTATCGTGCCTACTCCACACTGTTGGCCATGTGTTGAGCTGTTTGGTTTGACTATGTCAAGCGCATGGCTGAACATGTGTTCTGAACCGCTGCAGGGGCGGCTGCTGCCGGCGATGCTCATGGCTACGCCGCAGCTGATCAACGCTTCCAAGAGCACGCGCAAGCCTTCCTCATTGTCTGGTTTGATCAGCTCAGCGTTCTCCATCACCAGCTGGGCGCTCATCAACGCCAGACTTGCGGCATAACTGCCGTAGTACTCGTTCTTTTCTCTGTGCGCCAGCTCCCAGTCTTTCACTGCCGTGAGCTTTGCAATAACATCTCCGCATCCGCTTAGAACGGAGTGCCACGGTGCCTGCATTATTAGATCCGTATCCGCAATGATGGCCAAAGGCGCCTGCGCCATGACTGAATAAGGTTTCTCGAAACCCTTAACTGAGGACAATGGACTCGCTATGCCGTCGTGGGAGGCTGTGGTTGGCACGCTGATGAAAGGCACCTCCTCGTGCGCAGAGCTGCACTTTGCAACATCTATCTTTGTGCCTCCGCCTACGCCGAAAACGACCTGCGGCTTCAGTGCCCTGATTTTCTCTTCTACCGCAATGACGTCTCCGACGGTGGCGGTTTCCACCAAAAAAGTGTTGACCTCCATTTTTTCGTCTTCAAGGAGGTCTTTCACTGTTTTTCCAGCGATCTCGTAGGTCTTCGAACCTGCAACAATGAGCGCTGACTCCGAAAAGCCTAGCCTACGCGAGATTTCGGTCACGCGTTCTATTGTTCCGTTGCCGACGATAACCTCTCGTGGAAGCTGCATGCGATGGTGTCTCAACGTCAAATCATACCACTATAAGCCTTGCGTTTCTCTTTTCACAGCTCAATTACGTCCAAAACCATTTAAACCCAACGGTGTTCATCATCAGAACGACACCGTCTTTCCCTGTTTCGCCACACCGTAATGTTAATAAATCCCATGGGTGTGAATAAATGCTGCTACTTCCTAGCGAAGTAATCTCTTGATGTGTTCACATTTTGGGAGAGCGTTGAAATGTCAGGTAATGATACAATAGAAAAGTTAGTACTGAAGGGAACCACAACAGTTGGCGTAGTCTGCAAGGACGGCGTCATACTGGCCTCAGACACACGAGTAACCATGGGAATGTATGTAGCCCACAAACATGGCAAGAAAGTATACAAAATAGATGACCATCTCGGAATGACTATTGCTGGCACAGTGGCCGACGCCCAATTCACCGTAGACGTGCTTACCGCAAATGCACAGATGTACAGGGTAAACAGGAGCCGACCTTTGCCCGTAGCCTCTGCAGCAAGGCTTATCGCAAACCTGCTTTTCTCAGCTAGATACGTACCACTGCTGACACAAGTCCTAATAGGAGGCGTAGACGACACAGGCCCACACGTTTTCTCGCTAGACCCATTTGGCAGCCTCACAGAGGAAAAGTGCGCCTCAACCGGTTCAGGCTCACCCATCGTATACGGCGTCTTAGAAAACAAGTACAAAGAAGGCATGACGGTGAAAGAACTATTACCCGCAATCGTCAAGGCCGTCAACTCCGCCATGAAACGCGACGCCGCAAGCGGAGACAGCTTCAACGTAACCGTGATAGACGACAAGGGCTACAAGGAGCTGACTGAGAAAGAGAAGAAGCAGCTTCTAGTAGCCTGAGGAAGTAACTATCGTGGCGCGTAATTCTGACAAAGACAAGATCGAAATAAGCCAGTACATCCTAGAACACGTGCCCAAAGAAGCCGAAGTCACAAGAATAGAATACGAAGGACCCACACTCGCAGTCTACACCAAGAAACCTGAAATCCTAGCCGACCAAAACAACTTGATCGCCGGAATCGTCAATGTAATACGCAAAAGGATAGTCATACGTTCCGATCCATCAGTGCGTCTCGTGGAAGAAGAGGCTGAAAAGAAGGCCAGAGACATAGTCTCTGCCGAGGCCGAAGTGACCGAAGTGAACTTCGACCCAAGCCTCGGAGAAATAATCATCGAAGCCAAAAAGCCCGGCCTCGTTATTGGAAAGAACGGAATGGTTCTGCAGGAAATCATAAAACAGACCAAATGGCGCCCACAAGTCCTGAGAAGCCCACCGCTGAAGTCAAAAATAGTAACTCACATGCGCCACTACCTGCACTCAGAAACCAAAGAACGAGAAAGGATACTGCGAACCGTCGGCGAAAGAATCTTCAGGCCAAAAACCTACGAAGTCGGAGACGTCAGAATCACAGCACTAGGAGGCGTCCAAGAAGTAGGCAGATCTGCTTTCCTCGTTCAAACAAGAGAAAGCAGCGTACTGCTCGACTGCGGCGTCAACCCTGGTTCTTCTAGACCTTTCGAAGCTTTCCCCAGATTCGACAATCCCTGTTTCCAGATTGACTCTCTGGACGCCGTAGTGATAAGCCATGCTCACCTTGATCACTGTGGACTCGTGCCCTTCCTTTTCAAATACGGCTACGATGGACCAGTCTACTGTTCAGCGCCCACCTCTAACCTGATGACTCTGCTTCAACTGGACTATCTGGATGTGGCAAACAAGCAGGGCGTCACGGCTCACTACGACCAAAAAGATGTACGAGAGTGCGTTCTGCACACCATCCCGCTGCGTTATGGTGTTGTGACTGACATCGCGCCTGATATCCGTTTGACTCTTCACAACGCAGGCCACATTTTAGGTTCATCTATGGCTCACCTGCACATCGGTGAAGGCTTGCACAATGTCGTGTACACGGGCGACTACAAATATGCCCGAACCATGCTTCTTGAGGCAGCGACAACAGAGTTTCCAAGAGTTGAGACCGTGATAACTGAAAGCACTTATGGCGGCCCAGACGACGTTATGCCTTCACGTATCGAGGCTGAGGAGCGTTTGACTCGCATAGTGAATGACACTTTGGAGCGCAAGGGCAAGGTCTTGATACCCGTTCCCGCTGTTGGAAGGGCTCAGGAGATCATGCTGATTCTTGACGGCTACATGCGCCGAGGCCTAATGAAGGAAACCCCAGTGTTCATAGAGGGAATGATATCGGAGGCCACGGCAATACACACCGCCTACCCAGAATATCTAGGCAGAGAAGTCCGCTACAGCATCCTCCACGACGAAATCAACCCATTCCAGTCAGACTACTTCACCATCGTAGAACATCCCAACGTGCGACAGGAAATAATCGAAGGCGAACCATGCATAATCATGGCCACATCCGGAATGCTTGAAGGCGGACCCGTAATAGAATATTTCAAAAGCCTCGCCGACAACGAAGCCAACTCCATACTTTTCGTCAGCTACCAAATCGAGGGCACAATGGGAAGACGCGTCCAGAAAGGCCTCAACGAAGTTGCAGTAATAAACAACGACGGCAAAATGGACGTCGTCAGAGTCAAGCTACGAGTCGAGTCAATAGAAGGCTTTTCAGGCCACTCTGACAGGCGTCAACTAATCGCCTACATAGGCCACTTGCAACCAAAACCTGAAAGACTCATCGTATGCCACGGCGAAAGAGCAAAATGCCTAGGCATGGCAAGCTTTATCGAAAACAGACTAGGAATCCAGTCAATGGCACCTGCCATCATGGAAACTTTCAGGCTGCTGTAGGAATAGGCTCGTTCGACACCGACGCCTTTTCTCGCCAGATCTTAACCTTCGGAGGACAGATGACCACACGCTCCTCCCCCAGTCTAGCAATGTCCCCACCTAAGGACTCGGCAAACACGCACAATTCGTTGACGGCTTGCTTCACATCTTCAATACTCTTGTCAGCCAATAGAGTTATCCTCAGAATCAAAATGTTACCTGCTTTCACTTCGTTCTTTATGCCTTCCAAGTCGGCTAGATCTCGAAGAGGCATAGCTTTAAGATAGGCTTTGCCAGCGGCCTCCTTAGCCTCAGCCTCGCTCACTTCCTTCTTGGACTTGTGGAGTATACCACCTAAACCTGGCAAACTTCTCCTCTCTACTCCATTCTATCTGCGCTTCTAGAGTTTAAGCGTTTCTTAATTAAGGGTAATTCCTAATAAACTTAGCTCACGAAGCCATCAGAACTCTCTTCCTGAGAGATTCACGGCACGATCAAGGTAAAATGGAGAACCTGCTTACCGTATGCCCCTCTACGTATTTGCTGCCATTCATATGGCCTGATTCTAGTAAGGCAAGTGAAATGATGGTCTTTCTCAGAACGAAAGAAGAAGACACTAGGAGCTTACGTCTTCTTCTGGTAAGGCTAGTGCAGCGGTGGTCTTTGTCCCAGAACAACCGAAATGTACTTAATCTCAGTCAGATGTGTTGCCGAATTCTTTCTTGCAATAGTCAGGATTGCGGTTTCTCCTGGCAGCGTGTGTTCTTCGAGGTAGCTTGACATTTCGTCGCCGTTTCTGATACGCGTTACATTTATGCCTACAATTATGTCATCTGCATAAATGCTTGCGTTGTAGGCCGGGCCTCCCGATATAACTTGCACGATTCTCCAACCATAAGTCACGTTCACATTCATGCTCTGAGCTGTCTCGTAACTCATGTCTGTTCCTCGCACGCCCAAGTAGGAATGGCCCTCGTAGGTGCCGAATTCGATGAGGCCATGCACCTCTCTCAATATCGTGTTAGAAGGTACAGCGAAGCCTAGACCCTGCGAATCAGCGATAATAGCCGTCGTTATGCCTATCACTTTGCCATTAAAGTTCAACAGTGGCCCCCCAGAGTTCCCAGGATTAATCGGGGTGCTTGTCTGGATCACGTTTGCGATGGCGAAACCTCCTGTCAAGTTCTCTTCGCTGATGGTTCTTCCCAGTGCGCTGATGACGCCTGTTGTCATGGTTCCAGACAGCCCATACGGGTTGCCTATAGCGATTGAAGGATCACCTACACGCAGCGTTGAGGAACTGACAATTTCAAGCGGCCTGTATTCTGACTGGTTGGCACCAACTACTGAGAGCACTGCCAGATCCGCATAAGGATCTGTGCCATTTACTATTGCCGCATATCCCTTTCCATCAGAAAAGGTGACGCTAACCTCTCTCGTATTGGCCACCACGTGATTGTTAGTGATTATGACCATGGCGCCTGAATAGTTGTAAACGAAACCTGAACCCTGAACCGCTCCGTCGCTCGTAGTTCCACGGATCAGCACCACTGAGTCCTTGACTTTTGCGTATATCTGCGAAAGAACAGTGTTGTTCCATATGATAGTGATGTCTTCATATGTCACAGTCTGGTTTCCGTGAAGTTTGGACACTTGGCTTTCCAGCTTTGAAACTTCATAGTCCAGCCTGCTGATCTGCAGGTAAGTAACATAGCTGGTTACGATTGCGCCCAGAAGTACACCTGCCATAAGCATTAGAACAAGAAAGCTTGTCGAATGCCTGAGACTGCGTTCGCCGAAATCGCCCATTCAGATCACCTTGCCAAACGGAAACTGAGCACCAAGAAATAAGACTATCGCATGGTATGTCTAGTCTCTGAAGGCTCTCGCCGCGGCCACAAGTGCAAGACTCGCCGTGGCCACGATCGCTATCATGAATAGATACCATGGTGAATAAGCGTACAGCACGCCACCCACATAAGGCGCGAGTATCGCACTGAACATGCTCACTGTCTGCGGAACAGAGATCCAGCGTGCCCTACACGCTTCAGGCGCCAGAGGCCCCACGATGGCGCTTAACAGAGACCATCCAACATACGAGCCTCCAAGCAGAAAGAACGCAACTATCAGAACGGAAAAACTTCCAAACAACGACAGAGTCACAAGCGCAATGCAGCAGAAAAACATCGAAACCGAAACCGCATAGGACTTCTTTGTCTTGTCTCCCAACCTGCCCAGCAAAATCCCCAGAACAGCCGAACTAGCAAAAGAGACAGACCCAAGGATGCCTATTTCGAAGTCGCCGTAGTGGTAAATGTCTGTAACGAACTTGGGAACGAATGGTCGAAACATCATGAGCACAAACATTATTGAACCGAAAAGCATCGAGAACGCAAGCAATCTTTTGGTTTTCAGCAATTGAAGGAAAGAGTATTGCTCAGTCTGCTGGCCTAGCGTTGGGCGCGTGGCACGTTGGCTTCTGATGAAACTGAGGAACAGGCACGCAACACCGTAAAGGAGGCACGCCAAGAAGAAGACGTTGCGCATTCCGATGGTGTCTGCCAAATAGCCGCCTATTGCTGGGGAAAAGATGTAGCCAAAAGACCACGCTGCCGAAATGGTGGTGAACGTTAGAGTCAGCTTGTTTCTGTCGGCAGTGGCGATGACATATGCCGTGTTTGTTGGGCCACCTAGCCAAAAGCCCCACATGATCATGCCTGGCAGCATTTGAAGCCAGTTTCCGGCGAAGGCAAAAATCAAAGGAGCAGGTAACCAAGCAACCCAGCCTGCGATCATGATTTTCTTGCGATCATACTTATCAGCCAGCACCCCAGCCATGAAGAGGGTTGACGCGGCGAAAAGGCTCATGACCGCATACAGTATCCCAACCTCCACAGAGTTGGCCCCAAGCGTCTGCGTCATGTAGACGGGCAGAAGATATGCGTACAGGCCATCTCCAAAGCTGCCTGCCAGATTGCAGGAAAAGATGAGCCTCAGATCTCGATTTGTCAAACCGAGAGCAGAACCTAGTCTGAAAAAGAGGCCTTTGTCAGTCTTCGTCAACCTTGAGCTCCTTTAAGCGCCCACTTAGCAATCACCTGTGATAGCAGACGGTAATTTAACGTCTTTCTGTACACTCGTTTGAAAGCTAACGCCGTTCTCTTCTGTCAATCAGATCAAGCGCGTCAGGCCCCGTACCGACCAGCGTCACGGGTACTCGCGTCTGTTCCTCAACATCGTCTACAAATTGCTTTGCCTCAACAGGCAACTCGCTAAATGTCTTTACGCCTTGACACTTCGAGTAGACACAGTCAAGCTTCGTGAGAGCTATCTGTGTCGCTCCGTTGATCATCACAGCTTTCTTGGCCAGCTCAAAGCTGAAGGGCGCAGCGCGTCTGTCGCGACCCGTCCCCGCAGCCGTTTCAAACCACCCCCTCTTCTGTGCTTCTTCCTTCGAAATTTCGCCGGGCAACGGACCTGCACCCACCCGGGTGATGAAGGACTTAAGCACCACAAGGACGTTGCCGACTTTCGTAGGACCCACGCCTGCTTCGGAGCAGATCGCCGAGGCGCTTGTATCTCGACTTGTCACGTAAGGATATGTTCCATGATAAAGTGAGAGCAACACACCCTGCGTGCCTTCCAGAAGTACGTTTTTGTTTGCATCTATTGCCGCGTTGATCTCGGAAGAGACATCCGCCAGATACGGCTTGAGTTCTGAAATGTCTCGAGCAAGCTTCGCAGTTCGGCGGGCACGTTCCTCAACTGCTGGACCTACACCTCTGCCCGTAGTACCTATACCCTTAAGGTGGGCACTCGCTTTATCCTGCTCAGCATGCTTAGTCTCAATTATGGAAGCTTGATTGTCCACGCCTATACGGTTCTTCACACCTGTAAGCTCAACTTCATCAAGGAAACTCTTGACATCGACATTTGATCCTGCAGCAATCAGCAAACGACATTTATCATGCACGAAGCCACCTGGCACCATATGAAGCGCATAACGTTTATCCTGATACCATATAGTGTGTGCCGCGTTGACTGAGCCCGTGCGCGCGCAAACATCTAGAGGCTCTTTCAAAGCCAAATACGATATGATTTTACCTTTGCCCTCGTCTCCCCAAAAGCCTCCAGCTATGACTGTACAAGGCATATATAACCACCGATCAGGTAATTTACACTGATTTATTTAAGATTGTTTGACGCTTTCATGTGAAAGACATGAAGCCCTCGCCTCGCGGTCAATTCGTCTCAAAAGACGCACCACTGTTCTACCTTTGCGTTCGAGCTCAAGCAGACTAACCGTGTCCTGCACTGGACAAATACTATCTACGATAATGCCTTCCTCCACACTGTATATCACTGGATAAACACGACACCCAAGAGGCCTACTCCGATAAACCCTACAACGTCGCTTTACAACGTCATACAAAACGCAACGACCATTCCTATTCCGAAGCTTAACGTAACCCTGCCTATCATGGCGGACAAACTCTTGCCTATCAAATCCCGCCTTCTCCAACTGCTTAACGTCAGCTTTTGACAGAGGCATCTCAGTCTCTTTGCAACACTCGCCACAATGCGAACAACGCATGCACCTATTCTAGACTTGTCGTTCTTTTAGCTTTCGACAACGATTGAATAGCTTTATCCGCTGGTCAAAAACAGGTTTAGATTCAACAGTTCTGCCCATGCCACGCTCTTGAGTGGAACCAAAAATCTGTTCCGACTACGGAAGGCGACACATGTTATGAAAGCTTGCCTTTTGAACTCGTCCTTCTGGATTTCAGCCAACTGGACGTTTATTATGACTGAGCCGTCCTTTAGGTGCAGGTTTACGTTTTTGCCGAGGAAGGACTTCGCCGTGTTTAAACTAAATCTGTCCATAATTCACCACTCCAAATCCTTGTCCGCAATCTTCCCCCAGCAACGTTTGCAGATTGGAAGCTTCTCGCCTTTCATTTGAATGTAGACCTCGATTTCACTGCTTCGGCACTCTTCATGCCAAGGGTTTCTGCATTTTTCCATTATCGTTGGCCTCCAGTGATGAACTCACTTATCGCAGAACTGCGTTTTTGTTCTTAAGACTCTCTGCCCAACGACACTAATGCAAGTTGGAGAGAGGTAGATGAAAGTGAAGCATCCGCGTAAAAGTGGATATCTTGCGAGGAGTCTGTAGATTGGTTTTTTCTTAGGGCGATAAGTCGATACGATCGTATGACTACTCACTCGGAAGCGCTCTTCTTGAATTGCGCACGCGGAGATGCAGAATCCTCTTCTGCCAAGAGAGGTGCTTACACATGATTTTTCCTGTTCTGCTATATTTGGATTATTCCTGGTATTATGTCTGTTGGCGTTATTCTGAGCAGGGCCACTGTAGGTTTGTTGATGAAGGGTGGAACCGGGTTCGTGGGGCTTCCAGGATTCACGAAAAGCACATTGCCTTCCCGCTTAATGTTCGAGCTGTGTGAATGTCCATACACCAATACGTTGAGGCCATTTTTGGAGGCGATGTCACGCATCTTACCCGTGCCGAAAAGCGCTCCCGGATCATGGGTGACGCCGATTTTCCAATCAAAAACCTTGAATGAGGTTAGCTTCGGCAGTTTTCCACGGACTTCGGGTCCGTCCATGTTGCCGTAGACTGCAAGCACAGGGGCGATCTGCTCTAACTCGTCGATGACTGAAAGATCTACGAGGTCTCCAGCGTGAACGATGTAGTCAACCTTGTCGAATATGGCGTTGACTTGTTTTGGGATTTCTCGTGCCCGGCTTGGTACGTGTGTGTCAGATATTAGGCCAACCGTTTTCGTAGGTGGCTCATTGTCTAGTTTGGGGATCGTTTGCGATTGCACACCGGCCATAGTGAAGGCTCCTCTGATTAGTATGTGATGCCTGCAACATAAGAATTTCGAGTAAGAAGAGAAATCTGCAAATGTAGGTGTAGGAAAATCTTAAACCAAGTCTGAGCTTATATTACAGGGCATCAGGTGAATCTTCCAAATGGGCGCCAAACTGTTGAAGGAAGTTGAGGCCGAAGTCACGAATCTTCTGAGCGAATTGATTCAAAT
>CAYGYI010000032.1:0-11919 GCA_964354055.1 uncultured Candidatus Bathyarchaeia archaeon
CTGTATGAACTAGCAGAACCCGTCCCTGGGCCTTCAACGCGCACAATAGAAAACATGGCAAAGAAATACAAGATGCACATAGTCTTTGGCTTGCCAGAGCTAAGCGAGAAAACGCAAGCCACGATTTATAACACCGCGGTCATGGTAGGACCCCACGGTTTGATTGGAAAGTATCGCAAGATGTACCTCCCCACGCACAGCGTCTTCGAGGAAAAGCGATATTTCCGCCCGGGCTACGAAACAATGACATGTAACACAGGTCTTGGAAAGATAGGGTTGATCATATGTTACGACATATTCTTCCCCGAAGTAAGCAGATTAACCCGCTTGCAGGGAGCGCAGTTGATCGTATGCATCTCCGCCTCGCCTGCTGTACGCCGAGCATACTTTGAAACATTGATGGCTGCGAGAGCGATTGAGAACACAGCTTTCTTGGCCTACGTGAATCTTGTAGGCATAGAAGACGGCCTTCAATTCTGGGGCGGAAGCAGACTCGTGGGTCCTCAAGGCAGGATTCTGGCCAAGGCAAAATATGATGAAGAAGATATGGTAATAGGCGAGGTTGATTATTCAGACATAAGATCTGTTGAGACTTTCGTGCCCACGCTGCGGGATTTGCGGCCAGAACTCTTTGACAAGCTGAAGGAGAGCTCTGAGAAATTCTAGGAAAAGGCCTATTTGAGTTTCTTGACGGCCTTCTCCATCCTGTCCATCGCCAGCTCAAGCTGTTCGTAAGCGGCGGCATACGAGATTCTGATGTAGCCTTCTCCATATTTGCCGAAAGCCAAGCCGGGAACTGTCACTACGCCGGCCTCTTTCACCAAGAACTCAACGAATCCCTCTGAGGACTTGTTAGACTCTTGGATATTTGGAAAGACATAGAAAGCGCCTCTCGGGAGGGTGCATCTTATGTTATGCATTTGACTAAGCCGTTTGTGAACCAGCCGTCGTCTTCGGTCAAACTCTTTGACCATTTCGTCAACGGGAGCCTGTGGGCCACGCAGGGCTGCCAGTGCCATGTACTGTGATGGGCTGTCAACGCAGGCCACCGTGTACTGGTGCACCAACCACAAGGGTGCGATAAGCTCCTTAGGACCATAAACGTATCCAACACGCAAGCCAGTCATGGCGTAAGTCTTCGAGAAAGAGTTAACGATCAGCGTGCGCTCACGCATTCCTGGAAATGTGGCAAGGCAGTAGTGTTTGTGACCGTCATAGATGACTTTCTCATAAACCTCATCACATATCACAAGCAGGTCACGCTCAACCGCAAGTTTCGATAATGCCGCGGCCTCATCATAGGAAAGAACCGCGCCCGTCGGGTTGTTTGGGAAGTTGAGGATTATCACACGTGACTTATCCGTGACTAGTGACATCACGTCGTCAATAGAAGGCCTGAACTCGTTCTTCTCAAGCAACGGAACAGATATAGGAACCGCACCTGTCAACGTCACGCAAGGCTCATAAAGCACAAAGCCAGGATTCGGGATTAACACTTCATCGCCAGGATTTATCAGGCCCATCATCGCTAAGAAAATCGCCTCAGTTCCGCCAACTGTCACCAGAACCTCCGAATTCGGATCATAGTTCAGACCATAATCTCGATAAGCCTTCTGAACAAGGGCTTCACGAAGCTCCGGTATACCGTTGGTTGGCGCATAGTGTGTCTTGCCGTTTTTCGCAGCTTCGCAGCCCGCTTCCAAGACATGTTGCGGAGGTGAAAAATCAGGTTCACCAACGCTCAAATTGAGTGTACCCTGCATTTCTTGAGCTAAAGCAAAAAATCGACGTATTCCAGAGGGTTTAATGTCTTTCAGGCGTTTTGCAGGCTTGAATGCTGAAACCAAGGCTTGCTCCTCAGTAACAATAGCTTGGTTGCGCATAAAATGTTTGCGTTTTCATAATGCAGCTCCAGAGTATCCAAGTTCCAATAGTCTTAAAAGTTGAGCCCGTATACAAAGCCGTATTCATTTGGTATAACGCGTGAGGATGAAGTTTTGAAGTTAAAAGAGGGCCTCCAACCATGGTTAATAAGCTCACTAAACGACCCCGTTGCCAAAATACTGGCCAGAAACAGTCAGTTAACCACAACCCAGCTTGAAACACTCCTCATAGACATATTGTCAGAGAGTATCGCCGGCAAACCGCTAAAATACGACGAAAAGGCCAGTTTAAGACTAACAAAGGCAAAAATAACCCGTGGCGCCTTCAACAGAACAGCAAAACAGGCAAAAGAAAACGTCATAAAATCCATCTACACTGTACTACTCCTAGGGTACTTAGGCATCTTCGAAAGCACTGCGCTGGACCCCTATCTGGAAATCGCGAACAAACTCAAAGACTATTTGCAGGCCTACAAAGACATTCCGAACAGGGGCGACAAACTCGAGGAACATCTAAAAGCCATAGAAATGATTCGCGAAGAGCTTGAAACAAGCTTAAGGCATCTCGCAAACCCATCAGAGGGTCTCCCGTGACGTCACAAATCACAGCTACAGTGATGTGTTCTCAGGTACTTGTGATATATCTGTAATAACAGACAGGAACATGGTTAAAAGACTTAACAAAGCTCAAAATGAGGAGATTTCTTCAACTTATTATGTCACACTGCTTCATGGTGTTCGAGAGCTTATCTGTGACGTGTGACATCATGGAACCATCAAGCCATTGTCAAGACCATAAATCTTAAATGCTTTCATGGTTCAATTGTGATCTGTGATGCAACGTGATTGAGTCACAGGCGATCACATGCAGATCACGAGAGCGTTAGACATGGTAGACGTTTTGCTCGTTCTGGCGGCAATATTCCTTGCGGCCACGGCATTGGTGTTAGTGAAGTATCTTCGTCAGCTTCGCAGGGCTCAGAAGGAATATGAGAAGGCTAAAGAGGTCGTAGAGGACATCGTGTTGAGCTTCAACAGGCAATTCAAACGTGCAGCTGATCGTTTGGAACTTGTCGCATATAAGGTTGAGGCGAACACCTCAAGGAGTGACAGGGCCATAAGCAAGGCTGAAGAGGCTGAGAAACAGCTGACCAGCCTAAACGATAGATTCAACTTTATGTCAGAGGAAAAAGATAAATCACTGACAAAGCTTGCCGAAGCAGACCAGCGTATTCGTGACATTGCCACATCTCAGGAAGCTCTGACTGCCAAAGTCTCCAACTTGGAGGAGCAGGCTAAGCAGTTGTCCATGTCCACAGAGACTAATGTTGAAGCAGTGATTCCGATAAAGAGAGACAAGGCGTTGGCGCCACTGACAGAGACGGAGTTGGCTGCTTTGGAAATGCTGGCGGCGGAAGGCCCGAAGACGGCGCCCGAGATCAAATGGCGGATTAAGCTCAGTCGGGAGCACACTGCAAGGTTGATGAAGAAGCTTTACGAGGAAGGCTATCTAGAGAGGGACCCCAGTAAGATTCCATTCAAATACAGTGTCAAGAAGGAAATGGAGAAGCTGCTCAAGAAAACGGAAGGCAACGCAACTTAACCTATTGCAGGCCCACGGAGCTTTGCTTGTTCAGATACTTTATTCGTTTCTCCATGTCTGAAAGTGGCGGGGTTTCAGGCAGACTATAGTCCTCCGGTTCCAGCTCATCCAAGTACTCGGGGTAGTGCGTGATCTTAACAGGAACGGCGAATCTTATCTTGGGTTCGGAGATCAGCAGGGCCTCGCCGAGATCCAACATCTTCAACTCTGTGTCGCTGTATTCCAGGTACGGCGTGTTATCAGTTATATAGAGGCGGTCACGGTTCAATTCTGTTTTCATTATTACTTTTGTCCAGAGTTCTGCGAAGACATCGCAGTTGATTCTTGAGGGTCTTGGAGTCACTGCGTTCAGGCCGACTCTGTATTTGCGGTAGGTCAGTGCGATGCTTGAGAATATTGTCTTTGGCCTTGTTGGATCGAGAAACTCATGGGCCTCTTCAAGAGTTATCAGCAACGTGGGCAGTTTTTCCCATTCAGCGAAGCTTTGCTCCCACATGTTCTTGTAATGCATGGCAACGTTGGCCGCTGTGAGGTTTGTGATGTTTTGTTGATCTTCAATGCTCATACCTGAAATGTCAACAAGACAAGTTATGCCTTGCATGACGTTCTGGGTTACGTCGTCTATGAAGCTGTAGTTGGATGGTGGGAAAAGCTCAGGTGAAAGACTCAGAAGCTTCAGCATGAGGGCTTCGACTACGCTTCTCTGCCTGTAGTTTATTGCTTTCGAGACCCCTTGAAGCCCTTCATTCGCGAAGGCCTCTTTGGCCTGCTCAATCCACCGCTCTCCGTAGGATCCGTAGAGTTTCTGGGCCACTCTCAGCTGGGGGCCACCGATTTCAGGAAACAGCAAAGACAGTTTCTTTGGATGTAGGGTGTGAAGGCCGACACACATTTTCTTGTCTCGTGCAGAGTAGTATTTAACTTTCTTGTGGAAGAGTGGGTGGTCTCTGAGACCTCTTTGGGGTTTTATGCCTTTACCTTCCAGCAGCTGTCCAGCAAAATCGAAGATCAAGGCCACGGTCTTCGGACTGTGATCGATTAGCTGAGCATTCAGAACGAGCTCGCAGTTTGTCTTGCCTGAGCCTGTCATGCCGAACATGCCCATCATCAGCGGTATGGCCTCTATGCCTATGCCTACCTTTCCCAGAACCTGCTCTCCAGACCGCAATCGTCCAACTTCCAAGTTTCCTGCCAGTTTTAGAACGGCGCAGTCCTCTGAGTCTGTGGCATGCACCTTGTCCATATAGTCCGGGTTGAACGTGGGAGCCCGCGTTCTCTCGCCTAGCTTCTCCAAGAACAGCAGGGCGGTTACGTGTTTGTAGCTTGAGTAGGGCCCGAAAGACTCTTTGCCGCTGGCTTCACGCAGTTGTTCATGTGTGTCCAGCGTTGAAGAGCTTCCTGCGTTTACCACGCGGGCATAGAACGTTCGACCGCCGGAAGCTACCTTCACTATCTGCCCGAACGACAGCTTAGTGTCTCGGTTGAGGAAAAAGGTGATTTTATCGCCTTCAACGTTTCTTATGGAACCTAACAATGTTTGTTCAGACATAGTCTATGACCTCTCTTTCGAAAGAGAATCTTGCGCCATGCATGCTGTCTGCGAAGCTGCAGGCCTGCTCTTCTCTGTTCAGTCTGTCATGGTGACCGCTTTCCTTCAAAAGACTCTCAATCCTCTCGTAATAGTAGAGCAGTTTCGAGTTGGCGGTGGCTGAAAACTCGTGGGCCAGCCAAAGGGGAACAGGATAGCCTAAACACCTTGGATCCTCAGCCAATGTTGTAAGAGGCGAGACCACTTCAGAAGCTTCACGACTTGTGAGGTACTCCATGATGTCAAGGCGGAACACTCTGGGACTCTCTTCGCACAGCTTCACTAGCGATATGTCTCCGTACAAGTGTTCAGCCAAGTTAGCTTTGGTCACAGGGTGGTAGATCCAAATGGGCTCTTGGGTCATCAACTGCGCAGTTGTTTGGAAGTCTCTTCCACGTTCATCGCGCAAAGTCGGCGATTGCTTGCTTAAGGCCAAGAGATTTATGGATTTAGCCCTGCACTTTTCGAACAGCGAGACATGGTATCCTGTTTGCTCGCCGAAATAGCTTGCGCCATCAAGAAACATGTAGTCGCCAGCGTCCACGCTACCAGTGAGGCCTAGGGCTAGCTCGCTTTCGAGTTCCAGTCTTAGGTTGCGCAGAGCCTGAAAACGCGTGTACGGAGGTCCGATCAGCGGCTTTATCCTCTCTTTATATCCCCAATCTACTATGCGGTTCTGCACTACGGCGTAGGCAGGTCTGAACAGGTATACGCCCCAGTTGTTTGCTCGTTTCAGAATTCGGGTCGAACAGTCGACGGCGACAAATCGTGCTCCATGCGTTGTCAGCCTCTTCAATAGTTTGAACCTTGAGCTGTCAGGTTTGTTCACGACCTCGGGCTCGCCTATGGGATCAGCTCGCTGGGCAACGTAACCTCTTTCAGCGTATATTGAGAGGGCTTTGACTACGTCGTTTACGTCATCCAGCACCTCAGGCACGAGAAGCTCTCCTTGCGTCGTATTGCATGAGGAGAAGGCTTGTTTTATAACCTTACGGTATGCGCTGTTTGAGCGTGGCCTGTGGCAGGTTCGGCGCCACCTTATATCTCAGGTTGTTAGGAGGCCCCGACTTTTGGAGAACACCTTTCGCTACGAGTCTAGTAAGGTAAGTGGCCGCTGTGCTGAGGCTTATGGGCTGCTTGCACTCCTGTTCAAAAGCTGTTTGTAGCTCGCGCGAAGAAAACCAAACAAGCGGAAACTGCTTCTGCGCCACCACACGCACTTTCTCAAACTTTGACTGCCCGTTATTTGTTACTGTAGCCTCAGCTCCAGTGTTGCTCGCTATTCCTGAGGGTGCACCGCCAAGCAGTTCGACTAGGTCTAGGAGTCTTACAGCTTTGTCCCTAGTTATCTGGCCTTCGAAGGCTATAGAATACTTATTGCCCTCGCTGTCGAACAGCTCAACGCGCATCTTTCTCGCAGGCATAAACACCATGCACCTTTTAGTGGCGTTCACAACTTTACAGTTCACATTTATTAGGTATTACGGTGAAAGGTGCAATAGTTAAAACGGCTAGATACTCATAAAATCGCCAAATCGGCGAAAATTGCAGTTGTTATTGTGTTACAGGCTTCACAGATCTTCAAAAATTGATTTTAAGGAAAACGATTGCTCGCGCCATAGGTTCCAGTAGAAGCCAAGGGGTGTCTGTTTCACAGCAAACAAACACAAAAAGGTCAATAACTGGCGAAAAGAGGCTAGAAAAGAGACATTCAGACGTTAATTTCACAAGGACTTCACAAAAATGTGAAGGAAAGCATTGAGAAGATTTATTGTATTACTTTCTTTCTAACAAACTCTTTCTTTATCCTATCCACAAAGCTGAAGTAATTTATTATATCGAGAAGGAAGAACCTTCATTGCTTGAAGATCGCACTATTAAAGACAGCCACCCCTGCATTTCCATTGGAAACTGGTAAAGAGCAAGCTTGTTGTCTCTGTTTCTCACAAAAATTCTTTGACATCATCTAAAATCTTTTACATTATTGTTTTAAGTATTCATTTTGTTACTTACCGTACGGGGTATATTTCTTCTTAAAAGAAGAAATCCTACATATTTCTTAAGAATATACGGATTTCCACAGGAAGTGCAGGGGTGTGCGTGTGGAGGACTCAACTCCTTCAAACCCTAAACAAATCTTCCTTTTAGTTTTATTGCAAGATCAATTCATTTTTGTGTACGATAGGTCTTAATTCTCCACGGGAAGTAGAGGTGCTGCCTCTGAAGAAGAGGGAAGGGAGAGCTGTGACAAACTCAGACATATTAGACGACGTATTTGATAAATTCGTTAGTAACACGCGGATTTTCAAAGATCGGGAAGTGTTGAGACATGATTATCTGCCGGATCGGTTACCGCACAGGGAGGAGCAGATCAGACAACTAGGCGAAACGGTGGCGCCGGTTTTGAAGGGTGCGAGAAGCTCCAACATCTTCATCTACGGAAACACCGGGACTGGCAAAACCGCGGTGACAAAGTACGTTTTAAGCCACTTGGAAATCAAAGCAAAGGAATTCAATGCGCCAGTCAAATTCTGTTATGTAAACTGCCGCATGGCCGCGTCAGAATACCGGATTTTCGCCAGCCTGTGCCAGAGCACTGGAATAACCGTTCCCTTCACGGGGCTGTCGGTCGGCGAGGTTTTCGACAGATTCCGCGCAGGTTTAGACACCTCTCGAATAATATTCATCGTAGTCTTGGACGAGGTTGACGCGCTGATTAAGAACCGTGGCGACGGGTTGCTGTATGAGTTGACGAGGATCAACGAGACCTTGGCTGGAAGCAAGGTTTCAATAATCGGCATATCGAACGACCTGCGCCTGAAAGAGTTTCTCGACCCCCGTGTATTGAGTTCTCTAAGCGAGGAGGAAATTGTTTTTAGACCTTACGATGCGGACGAGTTGAAGAACATATTAGCCGAACGTGCCGTTACAGCCTTTTTCGGTGAGGCTCTCTCTGATGGAGCCTTGGGGTTATGTGCAGCACTGGCCGCTGCGGAACACGGAGATGCTAGACGTGCTCTGGATCTACTGCGGGTTGCCGGCGAGGTTGCGGAACGCAAAGGCACAAACTCTGTAGTTGATGATCACGTTCGCGAGGCTGAAAAACACATCGAGCACAACCGCATGGTCGAGGCGCTTAAAAATCTAACCCTACACTCGAAGCTAGTGATTCTAAGCCTCAGCCATCTGAAACAAGCGGATGCGCAGAGCGCCATCACAGGCGACATCTACGATGTTTACATTGAACTCTGCAATGAGCTGGGAGTTACGGCTCTGACGCAACGTCGATTATGCACTCTGGTAAACGAGTTGGATGCGATGGGGTTGTTGAACGCGAAAGTCGTGAGCATGGGCAGATACGGACGTACAAAGAAGATTAGGCTTGAGCTACCGCGCACGCTTATAAAAGATGTTTTTGCTGAGGACAGCAGACTTGCGCGGTTGGTTGAGTATTTGCCGAAGTGCCTTTCAAAACGCACACCAAACAGTAGCTGAAACCTACGCAAACGGAACAACGGTAGGTTCCAACGTTTGCAGGTTCACTACCGGGACTTGCCCTACTGTAGGTATGAGACCCATCCGCCGCATGTAGTCTGTCTGCTCCTGCCAAGTACCCGAGTTTATGATCGAGACACCTCGATAGTTTGTGTACCCAAGAACATGAACGTGGCCTCCGTGAAAAATGTCTGGCACGCGCTCTATGACGAGAAAATCCCGGTTTTCAGGTGACAGCATGGTCTTCCCACCATATAACGGTGCCAGATGGCGGCCCTGTAGAAGCAACCTCATCGCTCGTTCAGGGTGCTTGTATTCCATCCCTGGCACGGTGGCCATTATGTCATCTAGACTGCGGCCATGATCCATTAGAACCTCGACGCCATGAAGGCTGACTGTTGAAGGGTTGCCGAGTGAATACACGTTTCTTGATTCCTGCAAAATTTCGAGATATTCTTTCGACAATGCTGGCTGAGGTGCAGCCTTTCTAGGCGCGTCGTGGTTTCCAGGAATGATCACGACCTCGATATAGTCTGGGATTTGCTCGATGTATTTTGCAGCATATCGGTACTGCTTGTATATGTCTCTGAAGGCGAGTTCTTTGACTTGATTGGGATAGATGCCTACACCGTCGACGATATCGCCTGCCATGAGGACGTATTTCACGCGTGACGCGATGTCGCGCAGTTGATCGTTCCCATACTTGCCGTTAAGCCAGAGAACGAAGCGACTGAAAGCTTCGCGATTGAATTTTATGCTACCAACATGAAGGTCTGAGGTCAATACCGCGTAAACTTGGTCCTGTGCTCGATGTGGAACCTTCTGGGCGACATCGGGAAAAATAATGTCTTCAGCAATCAATAGCGTTCCTCTTGTTTTCGTCACGCTCAGACATATGACTTGATCCAGAAGCAGCGCACAAGCCTTCTTCTTTACCTCTTCCGACGCGTTCTGAGGCACGAGCACAGTCATACTGCCCTGTAGATCCTCAACTGTAAGTATGGTGCGTTGTTTTGATTCGCGTTTCTCTGTTACCATACAAATGATTTTCAGTTTGGTGCTAGCTGGAGCCTTCAAAGCATCTATGATTGAAGCTGCCGTCTTCACGTCTATCCGCTGTCGTAGCAGCTTCTCAAGGCGCCTGAACCTATCTCGGAAGTATTCTAAGTAGTCGTCTATGGTGCCGTTTGTGCCAAGTTTGGTGGATGGGTCCTCGATTACTGTGAGGTTTGAGTCTGTTTCCTTTGCGATTGGGCGGAAGGGTCTCTTGGCCTCGGTTATCTGAAGCTCAGGTTTGAGATGGGTCGTTATAGGTGGCTCAGATTGTGCAATCGCAATCTCCTTTGACGGCGTGGCCTCCTCCAGCAGGTGCTCCAGAAAATGTTTGTCTATGAAGAGGGGTTTCTCGTCGAGGTCTGCCATTCGCTGTAGAGCCTTGTTTATGATTTCAGCTGGATCTCCTGTTGCAGAGGATACGCTTAGAAACTCGAAGGCTTCCCTGTTGAGCTGGTAGCCTGCGGAAATCGTCAATGCCACAGCTTTTTGCAGCTGTTCCCTTCCACTCATACTTCAAATCTCCCCGCAACTGCTGACTATACAAACGTGTTTCTTTGTCTCTTCTTGAACTGCGCTTTTAAGGGTTGCTAGAACCTTCCTCCAGTCCTCCCCGCTATAGGAAGATTTGTTTCGACATCCTGCTTCTATATGTGCTGAAACCATAAACTGGGCATTCAGTTCTAACATTTGCCTGCAAGTTTATATATTGCCTATTTGTCTGGAGTTGTCAATATTCCATTTCCGAATACTGCCCTGTTGGATGGTGAGCTTGATGGGTGATTTGCGCAAGGTTCAACGTACGCCCAGCGGAACATATTTTGTCTGCCTGCCTAAGACTTGGGCGAAACAGTCCGGCTTGGAAAGAGGCTCCGTGGTCGCGGTTAGCGAAACAGCGGACGGGAAGCTCCTTGTGGACCCTGCATATGGCATTACGCCTTCGCCACGCACAGTCACACTGAAGACTGGACCTTATCTCAGCCGGCAGATAATCGCAAAATACCTTCTAGGATTTGACATCATACGTGTCGAATCGAAGGAGAGGATCAGTTTTGAGGTTCGTGAAACTGTCAAGACAGCGGTGAGCGGACTTGTGGGTTTAGAGATCGTTGAAGAAGATTACTCTAATATCGTTTTGCAGTGCTTGTTGGAACCTTCGGGGTTTCCACCTGAAAAGATACTGCGACGAGGCTACGCGATTGCTGCAGGCATGCATAGGGATGGGGTCAACGCTCTCGTTGATGGAGACCTGCATTTGGCTAAAGGAATAATGGCACGCGACGACGAGGTCAACAGGCTTTACTTCCTTCTGGTAAGGATACTCCGCACCGTCATACAGAACCCGAGTTTGAGCGAGAACTTAGGTGTAAGACCTATTGACTGCCTGGATTTTCGGCTTGCCGCAAGCATGGTCGAAGCCATTGGCGACGACTGCGTAGGCATAGCGTCGAAAGCCGTCGAACTGAGAGGCGCGAAACTCTCTAAGGATCTTAAGAAGGGATTGGTTGACTTTCACACAGCATGCTTTGAGGCTCATGAGAACGCGGTGAAGGCTTTCCTCTCAGGCGACATAGGCCTAGCTGAACAAGTACGCAATACACGCAACAAAGTAGAGCTCGCATCTGCCGAGATTGAAAAGATGACTAAGGAACAGTCGCTCGACGCAGTGCCTCATGTGCTGGCTGTCGCATCGCTTCTCAAGCAGATTTATGAACACAGCGTGGACATTGCGGACTTGGTGATGCCGAAGAAAGACGCCTAGGCCCTGCCTACGTGGGGAGCTTGGCTACCTTCTGAGGTTGCCTACCCAGCCTCACATCGTTACCCATCTGCAAATCGTTCGTGTACTGAACCTCGCCGCTTATATCGCAATGGGATTCGACGGTAACGTTTTCGCCGTATACGTTGCTGACTTGGGCGCCGCTTCTGAGGAGCACTCGCTTGGCGTAGATGTTGCCTGCATGAGCGTCTTTGCCGATGACTACTTCGTCTGCATACACTGGCCCGCGAATTTCGCCTCGGTTGCCGATTTCCACGAAAGCCGCAGTGGTACCTTCGCTGGTGTCGATTGAACCGCCTACTTCGACGCGTGCTTCAACCGTAGCCTTCTTCGCGTGAAAAGTTCCGCCGACCTCTATGCTTCTCGCGGTTACCTCCTCGCGAGCCTCAACTCTGCCTCCCACCTCAAGCTCACCTGAAAGCTTTAGCGATTTGCCGATATCTGCTCTTCCGCCGACCTCCATTTCGTGGCCTTGGGCGGACCCTGAAATATCGACGCGACCGCCGACATCGATGTC
>CAYGYI010000033.1:0-11704 GCA_964354055.1 uncultured Candidatus Bathyarchaeia archaeon
CTTAATGATGCCGTGAGGTCTTGTCTTCGTGACCGTGAACGGAATCGCGTGGCCAAGCATCATGACTAGCGTGGTGTCGCCCTCAACCAGCGTACGCTCCATAAGACGGTTCCGCACGAAATTCGTGAAGTCATCGTCAACGTTCAGCCGCATGTCTGCAGGCGCAAGCGTAAGGCTTAGCGCAGTTTTCACTTTGGCAGGTCTGGCGACGACGTACTCGTTGATGGGTACTCCGGCGTTTTTGCGTGTGAAGCCGTCGATGCGGAGCACGTCACGATTCTGGTCTTCGCTGTAGGCAGGCCAAGCGATGGCTGAAGTGGTGCGTTTGCCCACGATTTCGATAACGTCGCCTGCCGAGATGCCGAGTTTCTGCATGGTTTTCTGGTCGATGCGGGCTATGCCTCTGCCCACGTCACGCTGTCTTGCGTCACCCACACGTAACTGTATTTCACTCAACAAGAACACTTCCTAGTTATCTTGAAACACGTTTCGGAGTAACGTCAATCCAAGATTCATATATAAACTTTCAAGCTGGCGGTTTTAAGGCTATCTGCTTGTTCGGCGCACGTTTATCGTCTGAATTTGACTGATGCCTTCGATTTTTTCTATGCGTTTTTCGAATTCTTCAAGCACGCCTGTCTGGTCTTCGGGGAACTTGAACTGTGCAAGGAGCACCTTGAGACCGAAGGCCACTGGTTCTTCGCCGTACCCGTAGACTTCAGCGAACTTGGGCAGGCTGGCCTCAATTCTCTTCTTCAAATCATCAAAGCTAGCCACAATATCAGTCGGAAATATCTTGTAAGTCACAACAACGCTACCCATACTCTACCTCTCCATGCTTACGGTCCTATGAAGCCGCATTTCGGACACTTGTAAGGACGACCGAACTTCCTGCACTTCGTACAGCGTCGGATTTGGATTTCTCCGCAGTTGGGACACATGAACTTGGTGGACTCGGCGCCCGGCGGAATCGGCTTGTCACAGCTTGTACACGTAGCCAGCGTTATCGATGATGCTTTATCAGTCACAAAGACCATCCTCGGCGTGGTTTTGTAATTGTTAGACTCCTTTATATCTTCTATGTTTCAGCCTCGCAAGTTTATTATCCGACCTCCATGCCACTATTTCGTGGTGCTGTTTTGGGCGTCAACCTCCGAGATCTCGTTCCGAAACTCGTAGTCAAACTCGAAGACCTAGGCGGAAAAGTCATGGCCATCGACGCCTACAACGCGCTTTACCAGTTTCTAGCCATAATCCGCCAACCCGACGGCACGCCGCTTAAGGACAACAGCGGCAGAGTCACAAGTCACCTCAGCGGTCTGCTTTATCGAACGAGCAACCTCGTCGAGATGGGAATCAAACCCATCTACGTCTTTGACGGCACGCCGCCAGCGTTGAAGGAAGTTGAGATTCAGAGGCGCGCCGCAGTCAAGCAGGAAGCACAGGTGCGCTACGAGCGCGCTATCAGCGAGGGCAAGATTCAAGAGGCGCGCGTGTATGCGCAGGCTACATCTCGTCTGAAGGATTACATGGCAGATGATAGCAAAACCCTCCTCAAGCTCATGGGCATTCCGTGGGTTCAGGCGCCTAGCGAAGGTGAAGCCCAAGCCGCCCACATCACCAGACGCGGCGACGCGGACTACTGCGCAAGCCAAGACTACGACAGCCTCCTCTTCGGAGCACCAAAGCTCATAAGAAACGTAACCGTATCAGGCCGACGCAAACTGCCCAGCAAAAACATCTACATCGAAGTCACCCCAGAAGTCGTAGACCTCCACCAGACACTCGCGGAATGCGGAATCACACACGAACAGCTGGTGGACGTAGGTATACTGATTGGAACAGACTTCAATCCAGACGGCATCAAAGGATTAGGACCGAAAACTGCCTTAAAATTGATCAAGGAACACGGAACACTGGAGAAAGCGGTTCCACACATCCAAAACGCAGAGTTTCCGGCTGAACCAAGCAGAATTAGGGATATTTTTCTGAAACCGGTTGTTTCTGACAATTACAGACTGGAGTGGTTGGAGCCCGACATTGAAGGCGTCATCAACTTCATCTGCCGAGGCCGAGACTTCTCCGAGGAACGCGTGCGCAACACGCTGGAACGCATGCAGAAAGGCATAACTAAATCCCGCGGAAAAACCACGCTTGAAAAGTGGTTCGGATAAAAACTCTTTAGTACCCTTTCCAGACATAGACGTAATCCAAAGGGGAAAGGATTATGGACGAGGATCTGCCGTGGCAGCCCGAACCTTTCAAGATAAAAATGATAGAAAAGATCACGCTTCACTCACGAGAAAAGCGCCAGAAACTAATTGAGGAGAACGGCTACAACGTCTTCATGCTCAAGGCCGAAGACGTGTTTATCGATTTGCTCACGGACAGCGGCACCTCAGCGATGAGCGACCGCCAGTGGGCTGGAATGATCGAGACAACCCAAGCCTACGCAGGCAGCCAAAGCTTCTACTCACTCGAAAAAGCCATGAAAGACATCTTCGGCTTCAAACACCTCATCCCCGAACACCAAGGTCGAGCCGCTGAAAACGTGCTCTTCTCAACCATGCTCTCACCAGGCTGCTACGTGCCAAACAACATGCACTTCGACACCACCGAAGCCAACGTGCTACGAAACAAAGGCGTACCCATAAACCTCGCGGTCGAAGAGGCCTACGACACCGCGAAAACAGCGCCCTTCAAAGGCAACATGGACACAAAAAAACTCGAACAATTCATACGCGAAAAAGGCCGCAACAAGATCCCTCTGACAATGATTACAATCACAAACAACAGCGCAGGCGGCCAACCCGTATCCATGCAAAACATACGCGACATCAGCACCATAACCAAAAAGCACGGCATACCATTCTTCGTGGACGCCTGCCGCTTTGCCGAGAACTGCTTCTTCATAAAACAACGCGAACAAGGCTACAGGCAAAAATCGATCAAAGAGATTTCGAAGGAGCTTTTCTCCTACGCTGATGGGTGCACATTCAGCGGCAAGAAAGAAGCCCTGACAAACATCGGCGGAATGCTGTGCGTAAACGATGATGAGTTATTTGAGCAGTTGAGGAGCTTGACAATCGTGGTGGAGGGCTTCGTGACTTACGGCGGTTTGGCATGCCGCGAACTCGAGGCAATGGCAAGAGGCTTGTACGAGGCGGTGAACGAGGAGTATCAGGCTTACAGGCACAGGCAAATCACGTATCTCGCTGGGCTGCTACGCGAAGCAGGCGTTCCAATCGTTGAGCCGCCCGGAGGCCACGCCATCTTTGTAGATGCCACACGGTTCTTGCCACATGTCCCACCTGGACAGTTCCCTGCACAGGCATTAACTGCACAACTCTACGTAGAATCAGGCGTCCGCGCAGTAGAAATAGGCAGCTCATGCTTCGGCAAGACAGATGAAAAAACAGGAAAATTCACACCGGCCAGAATGGAGTTAATGCGTCTCGCCATACCGCGAAGAACATATACAGACAACCATCTAAGATACGTAGCCGAAAATCTCATACGGCTGTACAGGAAATGCGATCAAATAAAAGGACTCAGAAGAATCTACGCGCCGAAACTTCTAGGACACTTCACTGCAAAATTCCAACCAACAAACTAATATTTGTGGCCATACTGGCCGGTTAAGGGTACGAAGGCTACGCCACCCAGGTTTTCTTGTTTGAGTCTGTTTCCGTTGGTTTTGGTGATTTTGAGGAGATTTTGGAATAGTGAGACGTTGCCGGCAGGGATGAGCATTATGCCGCTGGGCTTGAGCTGTTCAACAAGTGGTTTTGGTATGTCTGGTGCGGCGGCGGTTACCAAGATGCGATCGTAAGGCGCTTGTTCTGGGTAACCTAGCGAGCCGTCGCCGTAGGTTATGGTGACGCGGTCGCCGTAGCCTGCTTTCATGATGTTTTTGCGTGCGAAGTCGGCCAGTTCCTGCACGATTTCGACGGTGTACACGTGGCCTCGTTCGCTGCTGGGCGAGCCTGCGGGCGCGATGATTTCGGCGATTGTGGCGGCGTGCCATCCACAGCCTGCGCCTACTTCGAGCACTTTGCTACCTACCTCAAGCTCAAGCGCCTCGTTCATGATGGAAACCATGTGCGGGGCGGACACAGTCTGCCCAAATCCTATCGGAAGCGGCGTGTCCTCGGCGCTGTAGGCCTGCATGTGCTCAGGCAAAAACTTGGTGCGAGGCACCGCGCGCAAAGCAGCCACTATTCTAGGTGAATGCAAAAGGCCCTCCTTCACCAGACGATCAACAAGCTTGCTCCAACTATCAGTCTCCAAGCTACAGGCACCAAAGAAACATGGGAAACCCTGACTTTTAACACATCCGCATCCTGAAGAAGAATGCAGAATAAGAGTTGGAGCTACTTCACCGTGACGGATTTCGCGAGGTTGCGTGGCGTGTCTGGGTTTAGGCCTTTTTCCACCGCCATGTAGTAAGCCAGCAGCTGTAGCGGCACAACATAGGGTATCGGCGAAAGCACTTCCGGAATTTCCTTTGGCAGCTCCACGTAGTCGTCGGCGAGTCGTTTGATTTCTTCGTCGTCTTCTTCGATTATGGCTATTATCGAGGCGCCTCTGGCCTTCATCTCCATGATGTTGCCAATAACCGTTCTGTGCGTGTCGTCCTTTGGACAGATGAAAACCACTGGGAAACCAGGCTCAATGAGACTTATAGGCCCGTGTTTGCTTTCGCCTGCAGGAAAAGCTATCGAAGGCACGTATGCGATTTCCATCAGCTTAAGCCTGCCCTCATACGCAGTAGCTGTGCTGATCCCGCGACCCAAAAAGAAGAACACCTTCGCATCCTTGTACTTCTTGGCTATGCCATGCACCTTCTCCTCTTGAGTCCTGATCACAGTGTCCACGATGTCAGGCAGCTTCTTCAGTCTGTCAGCCAGAAAGTCCATCTCGTCCTGCGAAACCTTGCCCCTCTGCTTCGCCAACCTCAAAGCCAAACCAACCAAAACCGAAAGCTGAGACGTAAACGTCTTAGTTGCCGCCACGCCGATTTCAGGTCCAGACTGCTGACCAATGTAAACTCGCGAAACTCTCGTCAGCGTCGAACCAATCGCATTCGTCAAACCCAGGACCGTGGCCGCTCTCTGGCGAGCCGCATTAACTGCGGCCAAAGTGTCAGCTGTTTCGCCTGACTGACTTACGGTGAGGATGGTGCTGTCGATGTTGACGGATTTGCCGTATTGTTCGATAAATTCTGAGGCGATTACGGGATAGGTAGCTAGGAACGCGAGTTTAGAAAACATATAAGACGATGCCAAACACGCGTGATACGATGTGCCACAGGCCACAAGAAACACCTCTCGCGCCCGATCCAGAAACGTCGCCATCAAATCCAGATAATGCTCCTGCAACCTCAGCGTGTTCCGCAACGTCGCAGGCTGCTCATGAATCTCCTTAATCATGTAATGCGGATAACCCTGCTTGACAGCCATCTCAGGCGACCAGTCAATGACCTTCGGCTCGCGAGCCACGACCTTTGCGTCTGCCATCTTCTTGATCTCGTAGCCCTGCAACGAAAGCGTGACAAGCTCGCCGTCCTCAATCATGACGACCTTGTTGGTTACGGGCAGAAACGCGGGAATGTCAGACGCGCAGTAGATGGCAGTGTCGTTGACGCCTACGACGAGCGGGCTTTCATGTCTTGCGCACACTATCTTGTCAGGCTCCCTCGCGGAAATGACCACGATCGCGTACGAGCCTTCAAGCCTTCTCGCGGCCTCAAGAACCGCATCCGCAAGACTCAGCGAAGGATTTCTTTTCTGCACTTCCTCGATCAGGTGCGGGATGACTTCGGTATCGGTTCTGGACTTGAACATGTGACCTTTGGCCTCAAGTTCCTGCCTAAGCTCAGAGAAGTTCTCAATAATTCCATTGTGCGCAACGGCAAGCTGTCCCGTGCAGTCGATGTGTGGGTGGGCGTTTACTTGCAGTGGCGCTCCGTGTGTCGCCCATCGCGTGTGGCCTATGCCTATGCTGCCAGGCAGGTCGTCCAAATTGCGTGTGGCATGAACCTCGTCGATCTTGCCCTGATCCTTCTTCAGGTATAGTGCACCGTTGAAAAGTGTTGCTTCGCCCACCGAGTCATAGCCTCGGTACTCAAGCCGTTTCAAACCAGCATGAATCACAGGTGCAACGTTACCATCCTTCATAATACAGCCGAATATACCACACATGCTTCAAACCTCAGTCTCTAGCGTTAAATTCTGCAAGCCCTACACAAGCAGCTTTGGCGCTAATAAGGATTTTTAGGAGAAAAATTTTAATTCTAAAAGATTTTTGAGGGCCTTTTTCTCTAAATGACGGTGTTTTGCACGTTGACTCCTCCTGTTTTGCGGCGAGCTTTACAAGATTTTCTATAATGGTTCATTCTTCTACAGAGCTTTTCTGTCATAGGCTCGAGTGACTGCGATCAACCTTTCCGGACGTGGAAATATGCCTGTGACGTAGCAGCCTATCATTATGATTCAACTGTTTTGCTTCTGATCATCTTTAGCAAGCTTGGTGGTTTACCATAACAAAAATTTTTATAATGGATAGGCGCTTACAGCATTTGACCTGTGATGGATAAGAAACTGCTACTTCAAGAACAAGGCAAAATCCAGATGGTTAAGGAAATAGCCATAGTCAAAGATCCGGAAAGGCTGAAAATGATTCTGAACAAGCTGAGCTGGAAAATCCTCGTCATGCTTTCCGAGAAGGAAATGTACCCGCTTGAAATAGCCAGGGAAATGGGCATTCATGAGCAGAAGGTCTACTACCATATCAGGAAGTTGGCGAAGGCTGGAGCCATAACCGTGGCCAAAGAGGAGGAAAAGAAGGGTGCCATTGCAAAATACTACAAGGTCGTCTCTCCCGCTTTCGGCGTGGAGCTTCCACAGGAATACAAGCAAACACAGAGACTCTCAATGCTGCACATGGACGCGCAAATCCAAAAATTCTTCAAAGAATTCGTCAAAGAAGGCACTTTCGACGGAAAAGTCGTCGTAGGCAGCCCGCAGCCCCACGGCCCATTCAAGACAAGTGCACGGGACGGACATTATGCGTCGTATTTGACGTTTTTTATGGGTCAGTTCATGAAGGCGCCTGAGGAGTTCGCGATAAAGCTTGACGTTGACGTGAAGGCGGAGAAGGAGGAGAAGAACAATCTAATCCTCGTAGGCGGTCCAGGCACGAACCTGCTTACGCAAGAGGTGAACGAACACCTGCCCATAAAGTTCAACATGCAACCCTCGGAACAGGGATTCCTCTTCGGCGGCATGTACTCCAAAAAGACCTCACGCGTGTACACGGCAGACGTTGCAGGCCTCGTGGCCAAGATCGTGAACCCGTGGGACGAGTCGAAGCGGATTATCGTTTTGGCTGGAAACAAAGCCGTAGGCACGAAAGCCTGCGTGCTGGCCCTGACAAGTTTCTGGAGCAAAGCCCTCAAAGACTACAAAGGCGAAGAAACATTCGCCACAGTCATACAAGGCTTCGACCTAGACGGAGACGGCAAAGTCGACTCAATAGACGTTCTCGAATAACTCGCCAAAACAGCGGGAGCCACATGACCAAGATAATTATCCAAAAGATGCTTGAGAAAGACTTGCCCGTTGTTTCGGAACTGGCAATGTTGGCGAATCCTCACGCAATCAAGGAAAAATACGCTGAACATATCATGCGGGATCTGAAGGCGAATCCCGACCTTTCCTTCGTGGCCGTTATTGAGAACCAGGTTATCGGTTACGCACAAGCAGAAGCACATGACTGTGAAGAGGCGCTACTTGAAGACATTGCGGTTGCTGAGAAGCATCAAGGAAAAGGCGTGGGTGAACGGTTGTTGGTCGAAATGGTTAAAGCTCTGAAACTGAAAGGAACCATGATTATGTTTGCTGAAGTTCATTACAAATGTGCGGCGGCAATACCATTCTATTACAGGCATGGTTTTTTTTCAGGTTTCGGTCATGACTATTTCGGAATAAGCCACGACGCCATAATATTGAAACGTGCACTGAGCAAATGACGGAGCACAAGAATGCCGATCAGCGAAGTCATCCACGCCATTGGCCATAGAAACGTGCTGGCCACACACCGATCTACTTTGGAAATCACCCAAGAAAGCCACCTAACGAAAGAAGGAAACTGCATAATCGCAGTATCCGCTGACAAAGGATTGAGTGACCTTGGCAATGATTTCAAGAGATGCTTGCTTTCTAAAGATGCTAAGATCACCTTGTTGATAACAGTCTGCGGCATAGTGGACACCGTAATCGCCCATGGAAGCCCGCAGTTGATTCTGACCCATCCGACCGACATGGTTGTGAGAAAGAGCAGCCACATTTGCAGCCGTACGTTGGCGATCAAGACAGACAAGGCTGCATACGACCTTTCAAGAGAGCTTGTTGAAAAGTTGAAGATTCCAGAGCAAGAAGTGAAAATCACGTTGACCGTTCATGCTTGATGGTTAGGGGCTTGTGGTCCATGTTATGAATTCTTCTGTTCCTGAGAACTGTCTCCAGTAGGTGTCTGAGAATACCCAGTTGACTTCAGCGCCTCCGCCCACGTAACTCAGCCAATCGCTGATTTCCTGCCGTACCGGTTTTCCCGTCAGGTCGTAGTTGGGCCAGTTATCGTTGGTGGTGTAGCGGCCAGTAGGGTCCAGTATGCATATTTGGTTGCTGTCCACGGGGATGTACATGGCGGCATGGCCTGTCACGATGATGCAGTAGGCAGGATGATTCGCGTCGTAGGCCCGCACGAGACTGAGCAACAGCAATGCTTGATCCTCGCAGTCACCCTGCTTAAAAAGAAGCGTCTCGTTCGGGAACCGCCAGTCATCTTCCGACCATTCGAGGCTCCTCGAGAGGTTATCTGGCAACGAAGGATACAGCTGGTCACTAGTGTAGTTTACGTTGTTTATCGTCCAGCCGTACAGATCTTTCACGTCGCGCCAGTACTCGTTCCAGTCGGAGGGGTTGCTCCAGCCTCCTGTGACCTGCATCATCATGGTTTGAACGCTTTCATCGTCAGGCGTCACAAGCAACTTCTCAGCCTCGGTCGGATGCGTAGAATGCACGTTTACCTCATCTCGTATCTGCGAATAGTTCCGGATTGAGGCGTTGTACTCTGACTCGATGTGCGAGTAGTTGCCCTGCAACTGCGTGTAGTTCGCCTGAAGGTTTGAGAGCGATGTAGCCAATGCGTTACGGTCTCTGCCCAAAGCCAAATTCTCTTCAAGAGACAAGAAAATGAATGCCGCTTGCAGGGCAACGATCAAAATCAGAAGCACGGTGATTATGTGCCATTTTGAGAACGCCGGTTTTCTCCGTGGCAGGGCCTGCGGAGGTTGTGGTTCTACGTTCTGTTCCATAGGATTCACCGTGGAGATACTCAAAGGTCGATCGGTTAAAGGTTTTTTGGATGGCTTACTTGACGTGGGCGTCGAGCACGGCCTGCCATTCGTAAGGCGCCGTGGCACGCACAAATTTCGAAGAAAACATCTTATCCACATGTCTTCCGCACTTCTCAACGGCTTCAATGAAGCGCGTCTTCAGACCTTCAATTGATTCAGATGCATTGACGAAGCCGTAGAAGTGCACTGTGCCACCCGCCGGCTTCAGCGCCACGCAAGCCGCATCTACAAATTCGCCTGCCTTTTCAGGCAAATTCATTATCACGCGATCCGCGATACCTGCAAATTTTTCGCTAACAAGTTGTCTTGCATCACCCAGCAATGCATGAACCTTTCCTTCAACCCTGTTGAGCCTAATATTTCTCTCTAGATACTCAACCGCGTCTGGGTTTATGTCAATGGCGTAGACTTTCACGTCTTCATGAGTTTTGGCTATTCTCACCGCGAAGGGCCCGACTCCTGCGAACAGGTCTACGACGGTTTCACCGTCCTTCGCGAGTGCAGCTACTCTGTTGTGCTCGTTTGACAGGCGCGGCGAAAAGTAGGCTTTGGCAACATTCACATAATACTGGCATCCGTATTCTTTGTGGATGGTTTCGGTTTTTGGCTCTCCTGCGATGACCGCATAGTTTCTGAGGCGGTAGGTTCCGCTGACAGCGCCTGCCTTGGCGAGAACGGTGCGCACGTTCTTGTTTGCCTTCAGGATGGCTTCACCGATGGCTTGCCTGTACTTGTCAAGCTCAGACGGAATCTCGATTATGGCTATGTCTCCCACAATGTCTGCTGAATGCGGCAGGCTTGCCAATAGGTTTCCAGGCAGCTTGCCAGCTAGAAGATCAACCAGCGAAGTCTCTTGCGCCTTCTCAGCGAAAACATGTGTCGAGAACCTGCATTCGGGCACGCTCTCTTTCAGAGCTTTGATCACGTCTCTCGACGGCCTGCCTACCAACGGTACATAGATTGACTTGTCATCTTTCCCGATTTCAAGATCCCGGTTGATGATTCCAAGCTTGGTAACCAGTGCTAAGGTTTTTTGGCCTTGTTGTTTGGGTGTTTTGAGGCAGGTTGACCTTTGGGACATTGTATCACTGCTCTGCTTGTTCGCGGTTATTACTGTATAGTAGAGAATCAATTCGGTGTCGGTTAGGCCGTACAGCGTTCTCGCCTCGTCGGAGGCTGAACGCACGCACCGCATCAGCGCTCCGGCGGGCACGTTGAAGTATCTGCCTTTGTCCTCCATCAGCGAGCGAAGAGACTTTCGGTAAGCAAACGTTTCGATTCTTGACGTGTGGAAGCCGCAGTTTTTTAGGATGTGTTTCATCTCTGAGGGCTTGCGGTATGCTGTGTGGGCTTTCGAAACCGTCCTTTCCAGCTTTTCGAGGAAGCCTTCATCGTCGGACTCGTGCGCCGTGAGGTCGCCGTAGATGAGCGTGCCTTCATTCTTGAGGGCTTGCGAGAACCTGCGCAGGGCAGCGCCTTGCCTGTTGAAGTAGTGTATGGTACTCATGCACACCACCGTGTCAAAGACACCATTCATGAAAGGCAGGCGTTCAGCGTCTCCCAGCACAAGATCGTATTGCTTTTTAAAGGTGGACAACTTCTTTTTGGCCTGTTGAAGCATCTCTTTTGACAGATCAACTCCAACGAGGCGGTGGCCGAACTTCTTTAGTATGGGCAAAGCGTTTCTACCGCTACCCACGCCTGCTTCTAAAACTAGAGCGCCCTTCAATCCGCTCAGACCATTAAGCATCGCACAGACGACTTCGTCTCCGAAGCCTTCGCTGGTCTTCCAAGTCCTCTTCTTCTGCGCATCATAATCTCCAGCTCTAGCTGAGTAGTATCTCTGAATCAGCCTCTTTTGATCGACGTTTCTCATTTAGGCTCTGCTCTGAAAGATGATATGATGTGTATTCTTCTGCATAGTGTTGGTAATAACCTGTTGCCGAGAAAGAAAAAACGGTGGGTTTTAGGTTGCTGTCTTCATGCGTTTGCGCAGGCACAGCATCGTTGCAGAAACGAAGGCAAGCAAGAGTACAGTGGTGATTGGCGAGTATTCTGGAATAATGTAGCCTCCGAAAGTGAAGTCTATCACATTCCATTCTGGAATAGAATTTCCGAAGTACAGTGTCCCAGTAATTTCCTGACCTGACCTGATGGGAACATACCAGCCAGGGTTAGAATAAGAACCTGTGATATTTGCAGGATGGCATGATACAAAGTCGGTGGTTTCGCTGGAGTGGATCGTTAGGCGCACGTAGGACAGGTAGTAGTAGATACTGAACC
>CAYGYI010000034.1:0-11503 GCA_964354055.1 uncultured Candidatus Bathyarchaeia archaeon
ATTGGGAGAGCGAGGTTATCATCCTGTTGGCGAGGCCATGGACAACGAGAAGCTGATAGGTTACATCAAAGAAGCTGCTCTCGCAGCTTCCGCTAACTTAGAACTTGTAGACAGCGTATTCTGTCGCCGGGTTACCATCCCGAACGCCAAAGTCATCGGAGCCAAACAGCTGGAAACATTGTGCCTTCTAACTGATAGAGCCGTCCAGAAGGCGAAGATCATCTCCGTTCCTATATTCGCACTCGGCGGCTTGGCTTTGATGTTGTTTTTGCTGTTTGTCTAAGCTAACGCTAATATGGTAGAACTTTTAGAACTCCATTTTGAAGCGAGGACAGGGGCAAGGCCCCTGATTCGATATGGTAGCCAAGACTGGTTCTTGGCATAAGGTCGGAGAGTATAAAAGATTGGGCAAAGTCGTGATAAACGAGAAATTCTGCAAGGGCTGCGCGCTGTGTGTTAACGTTTGTTCACAGCATCTTCTTCAAACCGCTAAGCATGTCAGCGAGACGAGCTATCATCCGGCTGAGCTTATTGATCCGCAGGGCAAGTGCACGGGTTGTGGCATGTGCGCGTTGGTTTGTCCAGACGCGGCGATTCAAGTTTACCGCGAAAAGAAGACAGGTGTGAAGTGAAATGGCAAAGAAGGAATTTATGTCTGGTAACGATGCGATAGCTGAGGCTGCGATCCAAGCAGGATGCAGGTACTATTTTGGTTATCCGATTACGCCTCAAAATGAGATCGGTGAGCGAATGTCTTGGAGGCTTCCACAGGTCGGTGGATGCTTCCTGCAGGCTGAAAGCGAGATTTCAGCCATCTACATGGTGTTCGGAGCCGCAGGTGCTGGCGCAAGAGTCATGACCTCTTCCTCCAGCCCTGGAATCAGCCTCATGCAGGAAGGAATCTCTTATATTGCAGCAGCAGAGCTGCCCTGCGTGATAGTGAACATGATGCGGGGCGGACCTGGCCTCGGCGGTATTCAGCCTTCACAGTCCGACTACTTCCAGGCCACGAAGGGCGGAGGCCACGGCGACTATCACTTGCTCGTACTCGCGCCCTCAACTGCGCAGGAGGCAGTGAACCTAACCCTGCTAGCATTCGATCTTGCAGACAAGTACCGCAATCCTGTAATGATTCTTGGCGACGGTAACATTGGCCAGATGATGGAGCCAGTAGAGTTCAAGTCGCCGGAAAAGCAGGTTGTCGCAAAGAAAGACTGGACCATCACAGGAGCCAAAAACAGACCCAGAAACATACTCAAAACGTTATACTTGAATCCTGTCGTTTTGGAGAAACGCAATTTGGAAATTGCGCGCAAACTGGATGAAGCCGTCAAGAATGAGGTTCGTTTCGAGTCTTACATGACTGATGACGCAGAGATCATCATAGCGGCTTATGGCACTGTGGCACGAATTGCCAAGACCGCCATCAAGATACTTCGCGAAGAAGGCATAAGAGTTGGCCTTCTGAGACCGATCTCACTCTATCCGTTTCCCTCACAGGTCTTCGCCGAAGCTGCTACAAAAGTCAAGAATATCCTCGTAGTCGAAATGAGTCTCGGCCAAATGCTACAAGATATCAAACTGGCTACATGCAGCAAGACAACCATTCACTTCTACAGCCGCGTAGGAGGAATGGTGCCAAGCTTCGACGAGATTGTGGCTCAAGTTCAGAAAATAGTGAAGGAGGCAAAATAGGATGAATCTAGAACTTGTTGTTGACAGACCAAAAACGCTTCTACCAACGCCTACGCATTACTGCCCCGGATGCGGCCACGGCATAATTCACAGGCTCGTCGCTGAAGTAATAGACGAACTAGGTATCCGCGAGAAAACCGCAGTTATAGCCCCTGTAGGGTGTGCAGTTTTGCTCTACAACTATTTTGACGTTGATGCCTACGAAGCAGCCCACGGCCGCGCGCCCGCAATCGCCACAGGCTGCAAAAGAGTACACCCAGACCTCGTAGTGTTCACATACCAAGGTGACGGAGACTTCGCAGCCATTGGCACAGCAGAAGCAGTCCACGTGGCAGCACGAGGGGAAAAGATCACCACGATCTTCGTGAACAACGCCATCTACGGCATGACGGCCGGCCAGATGGCGCCCACTACGCTGATCGGACAGAAGACCACAACAAGCGTCAACGGACGATCACCGGAAACCGCCGGATATCCGGTCAGAATGAGTGAGCTTATTGCCACGCTTGAGGGCGTGGCCTACGTGGCGCGAGTAGCAGTCAGCAACCCCAAATACGTGATACAAGCCAAAAAGGCAATCAAGAAGGCCTTCGAGGCGCAAATCAAAGGTCTCGGCTACTCAATGGTCGAAGTGTTGTCCCAGTGCCCCACAAACTGGCATATGACTCCTGTGGAATCAACGAAGTGGGTTGAGGAAAAGATGATGCAGTACTATCCGCTTGGTGAGTTTAAAATTCCAAAGGAGGCCTAAAAAGTGGCGAAAGAGAAACCTGTTTATGAAGATGTTGCGATGGCTGGGTTCGGCGGCCAAGGCATAATGTTCATCGGAAAACTGCTAGCCTACAGCGCCATGACTGAAGGAAAACATGTGACGTGGATACCATCGTATGGTCCGGAAATGCGAGGCGGAACCGCCAACTGCACCATAGTCATATCATCTCAGGAAATCGGCTCACCAGTAATCCCTCATCCCAAAGCATTGATCATAATGAACAACCCTTCACTGGAAACCTTCGAACCGCGACTGCAAAAGGGAGGCCTGCTCCTCTCCAACAGCTCATTCGTGACACGCCCAATAACAAGAAAAGACATCAAGGTGATATCCTTACCAGCGAATGATATTGCTGCCTCAGTAGGCAACGAAAAGGCCGCCAATATGGTTATGCTCGGCGCCTACATAGCAAACACGAAAATTGTCTCCAAAGCAAGCATCGTGAAAGGACTTGACGACCTGTTCGGAAAGAAGATAGAAGCTTTGGGGACGAACGTGCGCGCCTTCGAGGAAGGCATGAAGTTAGCTCAGCAGGAAGCCTGCTAGACACTCTTTTGGTAGCAGTTCAGGCAACGGCGCGTGGCATGCTGAGTGATGCATCCATTTTTTCGCTACACAGAAAAATATAAGCCAAGTTCAAGGCATAAACGAATTACGGCACAAGCGAAGTTCATTAGAGAGGAGGATTGTACATGCCGGTTGCGAAACGCAAAAAGGAAACTGCACAAAAGGAAAAACCTGTCGAAGAAAAGCCAGAAGCTATTAAGGGGCCTGAAGTGGCCGAAAGGGCCGTGCTCATAGGCAAGAAGCCTGTGATGAGCTACGTCATTGCCTGCCTGACGCGTTTGAGTTCTGGTTCAAACAAGGTCATAATCAAAGCCAGAGGACGAGCCATCTGCAGAGCCGTCGACACCGCCGAGGTACTGAGGCGATCTTTCGCGAAGAATTTGGAGGTGCAAGGCATAGCCGTGTGCACAGAGGAAGTAGCTAGAGAGCAAGGCAGAAAATCAAACGTCTCAACCATAGAGATAACACTTGCCAAACCCTAAGCCAGTTAACTCCACTTCTTGACCCAAATAAGAAACACGCTTTTTTCTAGGTTTCTAGCTGTGGATCTGTTTTTTCACGTTTTCTTTTGCGAAATCTGCATAGGTAAATATATAAAACCGTCTATTCTAACGATTGATTCTCTTTGGTGATGTTGAATGAATGCCTATCCACAGATAAAAGTTACACCGCCAGGTCCAAAAGCACGAGAAGCGGTCAAAAAAGACGAACGATTGATTTCACCATCATATGGACGTTTTTACCCTCTAGTCGTTGAGTCTGGCAAAGGCTGCATCGTGAAGGATGTTGACGGAAACGAATACATAGATTTCAACTCGGGTTTAGTGTGCATGAACGTGGGTCACAACCACCCTAAAGTCATACAGGCAATTAAGAGTCAGTGCGACAAGTTCCTGCACTACTCCAACACTGACTTCTACTACAACGAGGTCATTGATATCGCGGAAAGATTGTCTGAGATTGCACCCGGAAAGACGGCGAAGAAGGTTTACTTCGGAAACAGCGGAGCCGAAGCCATCGAGGCAGCAGTTAAGCTAGCCAAGTGGCACAGTCGAAGGCAATTATTCATAGGCTTCATTAGTGCCTTTCACGGTCGCACAATCGGAGCATTATCATTCACAGCCAGCAAGCCGACACAGAAACGATACTTCTTCCCGCTAATGCCCGGCGTAACCCATGTGCCCTACCCCAACTGTTACCGTTGCCCATTCAAGCTCGAATATCCAAGCTGCCACTACTGGTGCGTTGACTTCATTGACGAGTACGTCTTGCAGAAGTACGTGCCTCCAGAGGACACAGCTGCAATCTTGGTTGAACCAATACAGGGTGAAGGTGGATACATTGTCCCGCCGCCAGAGTACTTCCAGCGATTGAAGAAGCTTGCTGACAAATACGATTTACTGTTGATTGACGACGAAGTGCAGTCTGGCATGGGCAGAACTGGCAAATGGTTTGCAATTGAACACTGGGACGTCGAGCCTGACATAGTGTGCACTTCCAAGGCATTAGCCTCAGGAATGCCGCTCGGCGCCACCATAGCCAAGGCAAAAATCATGGACTGGGTTCCGGGAGCACACGCAAGCACGTTCGGCGGCAACCCGCTATCATGCGTTGCAGCACTAGCAGTCATCAACGCGATAAAAGAAGAGAAACTGCTGGACAACGCCACAAAGCAAGGCACCTACATCATGAAGCGGTTGGGCGAACTGAAGGAGAACTGCGACATCGTCGGCGATGTAAGAGGCAAAGGCCTCATGATAGGCATGGAAATCGTTGAGAACAAAGAAGACAAGAAACCTGCACCGAAGAAGGTCACTGAGATCATGATGCGCTCATGGAAGCGAGGCATCAACGTCATCACATGCGGAGTCTCAACCGTCAGAATAGTGCCACCGCTAATCATCACGCGTGAACTCGTAGACTCGGCGTTGGACATTATCGAGGACGTTACGAAAGAAGTGGCAAAAGAAGCATAGACTCACCGACCAGTGTCTGTGGATGAAGATACGAACGCTGAAGGCAGATGACTATCAGGTCATAGTTGACCTGTGGACTAGGGCAGCGTTATCCTTCAAACCACAAGGACGAGACAGTCGAAAAGCAATAGTCGCCCAAATGGCGAAAAACCCCCTTTTTTTTGTTGGAGCTTTCGAAGGCGACCGCCTCGTCGGTGTGGTCATAGTAAGCAGTGACACGCGAAAAGGCTGGGTCAATCGTCTCGCAGTAGACCCAGAATACAGACGTCGCGGCGTCGCCAAGAGACTAATTGTCGAATCCGAGAAAGCGCTGAGACAACAGGGCATCAGAATATTCTGCGCTCTCATAGACGAAGACAACGCAGCTTCAAAACGCCTCTTCGAGGCCTGCGGCTACGAGGAGCACAGAGATATAATCTACTTCAGCAGACACAGAACCAACGACATCTAGCTTGGTTTCGAGTTACCAACAAAAGTGCCCTGCGTCTCCAGCAACGACTGAATGTGCGCAGGTGGCTAAAAGATCTGAATTCGAGCCTTCCATTTCTCTTTGTCTTTGAACAGTCTGCCATTTTCTTTCTCTGATAAGCTGAATCTCTATATTTCTCGCTCTTCTGGCTTCTGTTCGCGCACGCGGAGGATCAGGACTGTTGAGGGAATGATTAGCAGGGCGGTTAGGATGAATGGTAGTTGTGGAGAGATGTAGTCGTACATGAATCCGCCTGCTGCGCCTGCAATGGCCATCAGTATGTAGGCAAAGAAGTTCATTGAGCCTGTGACTTTGCCGCGCTGTGCCTGAGGTATGAGATCCGCAAATAGCGTCTGGTACGAGGAGAAACCCACGAGCATCGAGAACCCAAACAAGGGCATCGCGACGTATAGCGTCCAGTAGTTTCCGTAGGCAAAGAGCAGCATCGCTGGCACTATGAGGAGGTTGGAGAGAATCAGAGGCTTCTTTCGTCCAATTCTATCCAACAATCTTCCGACCGGAAAAGACAGTATTATCATGCACACGAAAAGCGCTGTCAACACGTAACCCCATCTGATGCGCGCAAGTTGGAGGGATTGTTCTACTCCAGCGCTTAGTGGACCACCGATTTGGAGCACGTTAAAGGCATAGACTAGGAAGAGCACCTGTGTCAGGGAGTTTGAAAAGCGCACGATCAGTTCGGAGAAGAACACGAACCGTGTGGAGCGAGGCATGGTCTTCCAGATGCTTACGCCTTCCTTCAAAGCCTGTGGGGAGGACTTTATTGCTCCTCGGATGCTCATTTTTTCCGCGTTTTTCAGACTCTCTCGCAACTTCAGCCGCACCGTGGCTGCCACGAGGTACAGCGCTATGACGATAGTATAGGCTATGCGCATTCCCCAGTTTGGCCCGAAGGTGGCAACTAGCGCAAGCGCTACCACGGGGCCCGGAGTAGTGGAGACGCTCATTATCAAGTTCAGTATGGAGAAGCCCATCCCGCGTTTTTCAGGAGGCACCGAGTCGGCCATCATGGCGTTGAGTGCAGGCTGATAGAGCAGGCACACATTTTGCACGGCTGCGCCGATCAGTATGAAATGCCACGTGGGTGCGGCTGCGTAGAAAATGAACGAAAGGGCCACGCCGAAGGTTAGAGTGGAGACGAGCATTCTGCGACCGTATTTGTCTGCGAGGAATCCTCCGAGGAACTGGACTGACGCTAAGGCTAGCATTGAAACAAACATGATTATGCCTAGTATCGTGGCGCTACCGCCAAGCTCATTCACAACGAAATCAGAATAATAAGTTCCAGGCAACTCGTTAGCGAAGTCCATCAGAATCCAGCTTATCACAAGGACTAGATAGTTGCCTCTGAAGAACGAAAATTCCGACTTCAGTTTGTTGAGTGAAACCAACTTCGCTCCTAGCCTCGCATGATCTTCTTACTAACGCATAACGGCATCATATAAACGGTCGATTGGATACCGCTAGTTTATTTGTCATAGACTCGAATGCACAGTTCAAGTTCGGCAACGGTCACGTTGAGGATTCTCTGAAAATCATCAAGTCCTTTAATCTCTCTTTTGGATTTGCTTTCTGCATCGACTGTTCGCTGCGTCAAAATAGGCGGTCAAGATAGAGAAGAACGTTGAGAGCCGGGCAGAAGATGTTAAAACTCGGCTTGAAAGAACAACAACAGAAAAAAACACTTGTTCTAGTTCTTCTAGCGAGTTTTTGCCTTCTGCGTCCTGACTTTTCTTACTATTCTAGCTACTTCCCCCAAACCAGAATCTCTGAAAAAGCTCATGATAAATCAGTTAACAGTATCTCTCGGTTGAAGGTGATGGCTTAGAACTCGTTTGGCTTCGCGATGATTTCTCTTATCTTCAGAGCGAAGAATTGTGCGGCGTGGGCAGGTTTTATGCGTAGGGCGGTGTCTGCGCCTCCTCCGGTTCCAGCGATTGCCACGGTGTCTCTGTCCACAGGGATGAGGCCCGCATCTGCGGCCATCAACGTGATTTCCACGCATACCTTTGTGCCTTCGCCCATAAGCCTCAACACGTTGGCGATAAGCTCCAGAGGCTGGATGGTTCCGAAGTCTTTGCGTATGGCACGTTCAGCGCTGCTCAGATCATGCGTTCCCGTGAAGATTCGCGCTCCGTTAGCGAGGATTTCCTTCTTGAAATTCTCCTGCAACTCGCTCTTTCCAGGTTCCTTAAAGCCGTAGCTGTGGGTCACCACGACGACATTGCATCCTTTGAAGATTTCTGAGGCCTTGGCTCCTGTCTCACCTGTCGTCGAGGCCACAACAATGTTCTCTATGTTCTCTTTTTTCAAGTAGTCATTCACAAGTTCTAGCAACGCGTCTAGGTTTTGTTTGCCTGCTTCCTTGAAATATGTTACCTTTCTTTCATCGAAACTCGTGTGCTTCACCGCCGTTCTCGATGTTCAGCGAGGCGTTTCGCAATGGTTTTCTCTTCAACTGCGTGCCGCAGACTTCGCAGGTTCTCGAATTGTAGTCGGCAGGATATTTTCTGCGACAGGCTGGGCAATACCTTATCCACTGCAGTTCTCGACGTATGCCGAACGTGATTAGCGAGGCGAACTTCATACCGAGGCGGTTTGCCACGTTCTGTATCGAGTAATCGTCCGTGGCCACCAGCGGAGCATAGCCCTGCGCTCTGAGCTCCAATGCCAACGCCAGAACTTGAGTGTCTGGCTCGGAAAGAAAGAACGAGTCGCCTACGCTTGTAGCTGATTCTTTGACTTTCTTGAGGAAGTCGTCTTCAGGCATTTTGACTTTCAGTTTACCGCTTTCCTCAGCTATCTTGAACTTCAGACTGGCCATCGAACTTTCAGAAATCTCATCCTTCACGAGCGGCACCGTAAACTGTTCTTCGCCTATGGCGAACGGGTCGAAGCCTGCCACGAAGGCGGAAGTGTCCAAGACTATGGCTTTCTTGCCTGTTTCTTCCATGGTTTCAACCGATCCCCTTGAAAAGTAGCCTGTTCCTCAGTCGATCGTAGAAGTCTTCCCCGAACCTTATGAATGAGACTTTGTGCTCGGAGCGGCTAATCGTTAGTCTGGGCGGCTTGGATTTTATGACCTGCTTGTGATGGCCATCAATTATAACAACAAACTTTTTCGGTTTGGAAACTTCGATAGTAATGCCTGAATCAGCAGGAAAAACAAGTGGGTGAAACGTGCTCAAGGGGCATATTGTTGTCAGTACGAAGGCATTGACGTTGGGGTCTAGGACGGGGCCTCCTGTTGACAGCGAATATCCTGTTGAACCTGTCGGGGTGGAAACTATCAGTCCGTCAGCTTGGCAGTTCAGAATCTGCTTGCCGTCTTTCAATATGCTGGCGTGCAGTAGTTTGGCTGGTTCGCTTGCCAGGATGAGAACTTCATTAAGGGCGTCGGGAAACGCCAGACCCTCCGACGTGGCCGCAAGTTTCATGCTGCTCTCAATCCTGTACTCGCCCTCCAGAATTTTGCCCACTGCATTCAAAGCGTGTTTCGGCTCCACCGCCGTCAAGAAGCCACGCACACTCATGTTCACAGCGAGTATAGGCGGCTGAGGATTCGGAATTGCAATGCAAGTCCTCAAAATTGTGCCGTCTCCGCCTATAGTGATTATGAAGTCGGTCTTCATCTTTTCAAGCGGGACCAGCTTTGCTTTAGTGACTATTTTGCCCTTTAACGTGCTCTCGGGATAAACTTCGAGCCCTTTTGCCTGCAGATGCTCGATAAGCTCAGAGGCCAGCTTTAGAGACTCTTTTTTGTCGTAGCGGGCAACTAAGCCGGCACTTTTGAGCAAGTTTTCACCGTTCACGTATTTAGCCACACCTTAAGCTATGAAAGGAACACTTTTTGACACCTTTAATGGATAGATTTATATGCGCAAACCAGTTCTGAATAACTAGGGAAGCAACTAAAAATGAAGCAGTTTGACATCGTAACCAACTGGTTGAGCACAGTCGCATATTCCCACTCACAATCTAAAGCTACCGAAGAACAATATAAAAGAGTTTGGAACAGATTCAGCCTCTTCATCGGGAAAAACGCGGATGACATACTCACAGATTACAGGCTTCTCGATGAGCGAGAATGCAGAAAACAATACGCCCAACACATTAGAAACTGGATTGCTGATCTTACTCATGCTGGTTTGACCACTACGAGCATAAAAGTAATGGTAGGTGCAGTGAAAAGTTTCTTCAAATATAACGATCTTCCGCTAGGCTATGTGCCTCAAGCGAGAAGTGGAATCATTTTTCACAACAAAGACATCACGAAAGATGAGATCATTCAGATTATGTCTCTTTCCAAGATCAGAGAGAAAGCGTTTTTCACTGTTATGGCTCAGAGTGGGCTCAGACCGCACACGATGAAACAACTGAGATTGAAAAACTTGGAAAGCTTTGACAAGGTGCCCTGCAAGATCGACGTTCCCAAAGAAATCGCTAAAGGAAAGTTCGGTAGTTACGTGACTTTCATCGGATCAGACGCGCTCAAATACCTTAAGCAGTATCTCGCTACGAGGACGAATCTGACATCGGGAAGCCTTGTCTTTTGTTCTCACTCAAATTCAAATCATCCCGTCAACGTCAAAGATATGAGCCGTGCATTTAGATTAGCTGCGAGAAAGCTCGAAGAGAGTGGCGCAATAGACTTTGAAGTCCGAAAAGGCAAACCGAGCGAACTCAGATTATACAATCTTAGAAAATTCTTCCGAAAACAGTCACATCAAATGGGATATGAAAACGTCCAGTACCTAATGGGTCATACTGTCAGAGGTTCAGATGCCAACTACAGGCCACAAGATCCAGAGTTCTACCGCAAGCAATACGAAGAGAAAGCCATGCCTTTCCTAAGACTTGAGGCGGCAACGCCTACAGAGACTGAGAAGACAATAGTGGAGCTGAAGAAGCAGCTTGAGGAAAGAGACAAACAAATCGACATTATGAAGGACACAATAGATAGGATAACGCCTCTAGTGGAATTTGTGAATAGTTTTGAAACGCCTCAAAAGCTCAAGAAGCTCTTGGAATTTCTCAAAGACGATCAATTTGCGTTTAAGGATGACCCACCATCACTTATTGACAAAGACGTTACGGAAATGATTGACGATACTGCAAAAAAGAGAGGCTTAACGCCAAAAGAAGCTTTGGAGCAGCTCACGAAGGAACAGCTGGAAGGGCTTGCAGAAAGTGATAAGAGATTCAAAGAACTGGCAAGAAAGAGCAGAATGCCTATGACCCGAAAAGAATACGAAAAGATGAAAGCTGAAAGAGAGAAAACACGAGCAACAAAATGACTTCCGTTGATGCTTCCGTATACGAAGCGCGCGAGGGATAGAACTTTACCCCAAACAACCAACCAAACGACGATGCGCACGCGCTAAACATTTCTTTCTTCACTGGCTAGTGAAGGAGCATTACGGTCGGAGGGTGAAGGTTCATCCCACACTCTAGACCCTTGACTCTAGAATTTTCATCACTTCTAAGTGTCTTGAATTCTCGAACTGGACTATCCGCTTCAACAGGAAGCTTTTCCATCTTTCTCTTTCTTTGTACAGATGCAGAAAGACCACGCTGTAATTGTTTTTCTTGTAGACCTTCTCCCTATATTCATACTGTTCATGGAGGCTTTCTGAACCACAGACTTCTATGTACATACCCATTTTTGGAATGTAAAAGTCAGGCGTCCAGACCCTCGGTCGTCCCTTTTCGTCCGTAAGAAATACTGGAGACTCGTAATGCCACCATAGTTCCAATTCCTTTAAATAATCTGCAACTTGCCTTTCCGACATCGTCATCTCGTCATACACAGAATACTCAATTGACAAGGGCTTCACCGAATCTATAGCTCGCTTGTGGCAAGATATTACTTTTGGTTGGTTGGATAAAACTTTACCCCCAAACCCAAAGCAGTCTCACCAACCTACTTCAACACATAATTAAGGGACAAGGCAGCGCGCTGGATTAGACGTCGGACTACCGCGCGCCAAGCTTAGCGTTTGA
>CAYGYI010000035.1:0-11341 GCA_964354055.1 uncultured Candidatus Bathyarchaeia archaeon
CGCAGCCGCCATGGCCACAGAAACCGCAACAACCAACGAATTTTCCGTTTCCATAATGAACGCAACTGAAACGGCAACAACAAAAACACCGACGTATAAGCTTGCCCCTCTTTTCGCAAAGTGCCCGAGTTCGGTAAGGATGGTTTTCTGATACCTGATCAGCAAAGTCAGAATTGACACGATTGCGAGAAACGCTATTATGACAGTGTAGGTGAGCCCAGTCCAATAGTCCCCAAACGTGAGCAGAAGGCCAACTTCGTCGCCTATAATGCCGCCTCCCGCACCAAAAAGCACAGCCGCCATTCTATCTATGCGCTCGTCAGCGTAGCTTATGCCCAGCCAACCGCCGATGGCTAGCATGATCAACCCGTACCAGAAGTGGTGAACATGAATGCCGCCTGTGATTATGACGGTGTTGGGGCTTAGGGTTGTGAATGCTCTGGCGATTATGAAAGAGGCTATGAAAGAGGCCAAGGCCAGCACCGAATAGCCGGGTTTCCGCCCAATCTTCTCCGAGACCGTATTGCCACACATCCCTAGATTTTCTGAAATAGACTGAGAATCGTGCAGAGCGTATTTATCATTTGTCGTGACAACAGACAGACTGCATGTTGAAGCGCAACTGAGCAACTGCAACGTGTTTAGGGCATTTTGCTCAGAGTCACTTCGAACGTTTGTTCTCGGCCTCGGCGGAACACCGCTAGTCTTGCCTTGTCGCCGGCTCTTCTCAGGTGGATCTCATTCAACAGGTCTTCGATGTGGTACACGGGCGCGCTGTCCAACCTGAGGATGATGTCGCCTTTGACTATACCTGAACAGTCTGCAGGACTGCCATCCACGACTTTCGAGACGAAGACGCCTCGGTCAACAGGCAAATTGTAATAGCGTGCTATCTCATTCGTCAGGCTGAGCCCAATTATGCCAAGCCATGGTCTTTCAGAAACTCCAGTCGTGATCATGTTGCCAGTGCAGGCTTTCGCCGAGTTAATAGGAATCGCAAATCCGATTCCCTGAGCGAAAGGAATTATCGCCGTATTTATGGCCATTACTTTACCGTCAAGATCCACAAGCGGCCCGCCACTGTTGCCAGGATTGATGGCTGCATCAGTCTGCACCAGATTCTCCAAAAGCCCCCGCTGAGCCTCGATTGTCCTGTTCACCGCACTGATGACACCCGATGTCACCGTGGGCCCTCCTGCCAACCCGAAGGGATTGCCAATAGCATACACTCTCTGCCCCACTCTCAGCTTGTCCGAGTCTCCAAGCGCCGCCGACTACATGGTTGTTTGTGAGGACATAGCCTTTCGAGTCGGTGATAGTTCCTGAACCCATGCCCTCCACCGGCACGGCCTGATAAAACATGTGATGAACATGCTTGACTATGCTTATGTTGACGACGCTCTTGCTTACTTTTTCAAGGATGTCTAGAACGGTTTTCTCATCAAATGAGGACAAAGTCTCTCAACCTCCAAAGAACTCGCTTAAAGCAGGCTTACTTCGTTCGCCTTCGTTTAGCCGCGCCTAGGGTCTCGCCGTCGCCAAGGCATACGTCACACTCTTCGATGTTCAGGTTTTCATCGCCTTTGAGGCATGACTGGCACATTAGGCCTCTTTCACGGATTATCGTGCAGGTTTGACAGAAAAGCTTCAGAAATTTGGTTCGCTGATATGGTCGTTTGGTGACTACGGTGACCATGCTGGCTATCTGGACTTGGACCTCCTGAACTCCATCTGCCTTCACCACGTAGCCTCTCACCTTTCGAGTGTATTTGCTGACTGCTGATTGCGACATTCCCAAAAGTTCGGCTGCCTCGTTCTGTTTCAGGCCGTGCTTCTCCACGAGCTCCTTTGCCATCAAAGCTTTCACGGCAGGCACGACGGATTTGACTGCTACTTCGCATGGAATTATCAAGTGCTATCTCCTTTTGCTATAATCTGCGGAGAAAGATATATAAGGATGACGTATGTCATAATTTTTATGACGTATGTCATGGCAAGGAACGAGACATCAAACTAACCTTCTCCTCCTTTCCTTTCTCCGAGGAAGTCATGACATACGCTTACTTCTCAAAACAAAGCTAGCTTTACTTTTGTTTGAATAAAAGGGACCCGAGACGGGTGCAGACCTCAACAGAAAAAGTGCATAATGCGTTTAACGTGGTCATTCTCTATTGCCGATCAGCTCTTAATCAGGCCAACAAGTTTGTCCCTGTTCGACATCCGACCATTCCTCAAATACGGTTTTGTGCTTAACAATTAATAATTTTTTTTACGACTCCACGCATTTGAGCGGAATTTGCCTCACCGTTTGGTCTCAGAAGTCAGCCTTTCGTAGTCTGGGTTCATTCCGCCATATTTTGTCCGAATCTGCAAGCTTATTCTACGCCAGTCTTCAACCGCTTTCGTCCAATTTCCGCTTGAAACGAACTTGCCTATGTATTCTTTCATGGTCTTTTGGCGTTTGACTATGCCATTGCGCCAGTCAATTTCAACTAGTCCGGCCCGTCGCAGATGATGGAGAGCGTGGATGACTTGGTCCGAATCAACAGGATAGCTCATATTTCCTCGGAGATCATTGACCAGAGAGTCAATTGAGGCTTCGTCCTCAACACGAAGGCATATCGTGGCCACCAAATTCTGAGCCACCCTAGCTGTCAGCGTGGGATACGCCAAGACCTTCGGAGGAACGATTACCTGCTCCAGCCTGAAAGCATGTCGCCTGTAAAAGAGCACTTTCAAAACCTCCACAAGAACTAGATAGGCGCCGATGAAAGCGATTAGGAACATGAAGAAGATGAGTGGCGGATCTTGAAATTCAAACCAGTCGCCTATCAGCGTGAGCGGTAGCAGTATCGCGGTGGCAACGATGGCTAGGCTACTAGCGAGCAGAGGCAAACTTGGCCTGCTCTTGTAGAAAGGTGACCTCCTAGTTCTGATCGCAAATATGACCAGAGTCTGCGTGCACAATGACTCTATAAACCACGCTGTCTGGAACAACGGTGCATTGTTGCCTGCGTTAAAGATCACCAGCATTATGTAGAACGTCAAGAAGTCGAAGACAGAGCTTACAGGTCCAAAGTAAATCATGTAATTTCTGATGAATTTGACGTCGAGCCTCTTCGGCTTCTCGATGTACTCTGGATCAACGTTGTCTGTAGGTATGGTTGACTGCGACAGGTCATAGAGAAGGTTGTTGAGGAGGATCTGTATGGGCAGCATTGGCAGAAACTGCAAAAACAGCGAGGCGCCAGCGGCACTGAACATGTTGCCGAAGTTGGAGCTGATTCCCATCAGAACATATTTCATGGTGTTGCCGAATGTTTTCCTGCCTTCCAAGACGCCCTGCCCGAGCACTGTTAGATCCGTGTGCAAGAGTATGATGTCAGCAGATTCTTTGGCTATGTCCACTGCATTGTTAACAGATATGCTGACGTCTGCCGCCTTCATGGAAGGTGCGTCGTTAATGCCGTCGCCCATGAACCCGACGCTGTGTCCGTTGCTCTTCAGCGCATTGATTATCCTGTCTTTTTGAGCGGGAGTAACTCTAGCGAAGATGTTGGCCTCTTCAACTACCCTCGCGAGTGCATCATCACTCATCTTGGCAATGTCAGTTCCGAGGACGATCTCTTTGATTTCGAAACCAAGTTGTTCGCAGACCTTCCGTGTGACCAGCTCATTATCGCCTGTCAGAATTTTCAGCTCTATCCCATACTTTTTCAGAAGCTGAAGCGATTCTTTGGCAGTCTCCTTAGGCGGATCCATAAAGGCCACAAATCCCAAGAAAACCATGTCAATTTCATCGTTCACAGAGTACACAGACTTGTCTTCTCTGACCTTCTTGTAGCAGATTCCAAGAACCCTAAAGCCCTCAGAACTCAGGTCATAGTGCTTCTGCTCGATTTTCCTGTGCATCTCATCTGTCATGTCGTAGACGTGTTTGCCTAGCTCGTAGTATGAGCAGGCTTTGACAATTTCTTCTGGGGCGCCCTTGGTAATGAAGAACCTTTCTCCTTCACGTTCGACAACGACCGAGACTCGTCTGCGCGTGAAGTCAAAGGGAACCTCGTCCACTTTCTTGTAGCCTTCTGCATTGACTTCTTTTCGTACGAGAATAGCCTCGTCCAATGGGCTTTTGAGGCCGGTTTGGTTGTAGCTATTCAGGTACGAGTATTGCAGCACCTTCGTGCTATCATTTCCTTCGAGATCCACATGAAGTATGAGTGTGACTTTGTTCTCGGTCAGGGTGCCAGTCTTGTCGGTGCACAGTACGTCCATGCTGCCGAAGCTCTGGATTGAGGTTAACCGCTTGACTATGACGCCTTTCTTTGACATGGCGATTGCGCCTTTTGAAAGGTTTATAGATAGTATCATGGGCAGCAGTTCAGGCGTCAAGCCTACGGCCAGCGCAACTGCAAAAAGCAGAGATTCCAAGACAGCACGCGAGTCTAGCGTTCCAAGGACGAAAACGCGGCCTATGAAAACGAGGAAAACTAGCAGCAGAGTTGCTTCCATGATCAGGTAGCCGAAACGTCTCAGGCCTCTTTCGAACTCGGTTTCATGTCTTCTTTCCATGATTCTTTTGACAATCTTCCCGAACTCGGTAGTGCCGCCTGTCTTCACAACCACAGCCGTGGCTGAACCGCTCACCACAGAAGTGCCCATGAAAAGGTAGTTGCTCCAGTCCGTCACGCTACAGGCGTTTTCAGAAGTTATCGGCGACGGCGTTTTTTCGACTGGGAAGGATTCGCCTGTCAACGTTGACTGATCTACGAAGAAGTCTTTTGAAATGATCACCCGTGCGTCGGCTGGCGTTATGTCGCCTGCTGAGAGGAGGACTATGTCGCCTGGAACAACTTCGGCGAGTTTAACCTCCTTTTTCTCGCCATCTCTAAGCACTGTGGCGGTTGTGGCCACTCTTTCTTTCAAGTCCTCAGCCGCTTTCTCAGCCTTGGATTCCTGAAAGAAGTCAAGAACCACGCTCATCATGATGATAATGAATATGATGGTGGCGTTCACGAGTTCTCCGAAGAGACCCGAGATTATGCCTGCTACTAGCAGGATTAGTACAAGAGGGTTTTTGAAGCGGAGGATGAACTCTATGATGGCTGCCCTTTTCTTCTTCTTAGCCACCTCGTTGCGACCGTAGGTTTCAAGAGCCTTCCCGGCAGCCTCGGACGTTAGTCCAGATTGAGAGGAACCAAGCTGGGCTAGAACCTCATCGATTGATGAGCACAGAATCTTCTCATTGTCGGACTGCGCCAAGCTTGAGGCCCTCTTGCGTTCTTTTTAAGCAGTTTTCAAGTACATAAAACGTGAGGTTGAGACATCTCAGCAGAAAACCAAATGCATAGGCACTCGACGATAGTGGCTCTACTTGTCCAGTTTCGGCATGTATTTTGCCGGATTCTTCTTGAACTCCTGTTCACAGTGCTTCGCACAGAAGTAGATCGTCTGTCCTTTGTACTGAACCTTGCCAGCGGCTGTTGCGGGATCTATCTTCATTCCGCAAACTGGATCGGTGACGAGCTGTTTCTTCTCAGTCATAAACTCACCTCCTCAAGAACATATTTCAAGCTCAAGGATTAGACGCAACATGTCCAACACGTACGCTTTGCTATCTGCTTAGGTGGTAATTGGTCTATTTTTGTTTTGCCAACACCTATAGTCTTGGAGTGAAAGCCTCAAGTTTGCATCTGCTCCTACGAGAGTTTGAGGATGGACAGATGAAGGTTTCAATTAACCGTGATAAGTGTATTGGATGCGGTGTGTGCGAATCCACGTGCCCTGACGTCTTCAAACTCGCAGAGGATGGGAAGTCCAGTGTTGTTGAGAAACACAGGAAAGGCAGTTTAGGCGAGGGCAAAGTGGACAAGGATTTGACGCAATGCGTCGAAGAAGCGGAGACGTCTTGCTCTGTAGAGGCAATATCCACTGAATAGCCTGTTGCCTAGCCGCCTGGCGAACCGTGAAACGGGACATTCTTCCACATAACGTCCCACCAATCGTCTTCGGTTATCGTTTCTCCGTGGACGATGATTTCAAGTATGCTTTTCAAGAGGCCGTGGTGTCTTCTTTCGTCTTCGAGTATGGCGCTGAGCAGGAGCTTCACTTTCTTGTTCTCGACAGTGGGCAGCGTTTTCTCGATTTTCTTGATGAGGTCTGCTTCCATTTTGATGTGTTTTTCCACGAGATCTCTTTGCTTATCCAAGTGTTCCTGTGTGAGGGCCTGCGAAACGCTTGTCAATAGCGCCACAGCAGAGGCGTACATTTCTGCGTGCTTGACAGAATCCAGCGAGATGCCTTTCAGCACACCTTTGACTGTGGGGTTCGGAATGTCGCCCAGCGACTTGTTAAGCGAATTTACAATCTCATTCTCAATCTCGATTTGCTTCTTGAGAAATTCAACCAGTCCGTCTTTCTGTGGCAATTTGGCTCTCTCCCTCTTCTAGGATTCGTTGACTGCGTGCATAAGTTTTTCGGCAATTCTTTTGCCTAGGTCGCGGCACTTTTGGAGGGCTTCTTCGTCTGGCGTGTATCTCGCCAGTAGTGGAGGCTCAGGCATGTTCATCTCGAACTTGTTCTTCATGATCTCCATGACCATTTTTGGTGCCTCGCCGCTCCAGCCGTAAGAGCCGAAAGTCGCGCCGATCTTGCCTTTCAGGTTGATATTTTTGACTGCGGCTTCTTCGAATAGGTTCTTCATGTCCATTGTCAGGTCATGGTGGTATGTTGGGGTTCCGATAATTATGGCGTCAAATTCAGCCAGTGCCTCAGGAGGCAAAAAGTAGCTCAGTTCAACCTCCACTTTTTGAACAGATCTTGCGCCTTCCGCCACGGCTTTCGCCATTTTGCTTGTGTTTCCAGTTCGGCTATAGTAAAGAACGAGCATCTTGGGCAATGGGGACGAGCGCCTCTGTTGATGTCTAGATGTTTTCGGCTACTTATCGGTTTGCTAATCCTGCGGTGCCGCGACCTAAAAAACGATGATCACATTTGCGAGTGGTGATCAACGTCAGAGAATTTGCGGGACTGTTGAAGCATAATTCGGATGCTTTCTATGTGATGGTTGATCTCTCTAGGTGATAAAAAGCCATTTTTCTACTATGAAATTCAGTAAGCCACATGGTCTATGTTTGTGGAGCTGGGGATGGGAGTTGAACCCACATGTAACAGCTCTGCAGGCTGTTGCCTGAACCGTTCGGCCACCCCAGCACATGCACATTCTCATTTGAGACCGTAATAAATCTTATCAGCGTGTCTTGAGCTTCTTCATAACCTCTTTATAAGCCCGCATGGCCGTTTTCTCGTCCTTTACGTTCTTTATGAGCATGCGTCCGCCGCTGAACAAGCTCATCTCAAAGCCATCGTAGTCAAACATGATGGCCAGTCGAGATTTCAGTCGAACTTTAAACTGTTTCTTGATCGATTCGTAGGCGTCGTCAAGGCTCTGCTCCATCGGCTTCGGGGGGTTTATGTTGATCGTGTCTCTTCCGCACAGCCACACAAGCTTTTCCTTAACCTCGATACCAGCAGCCACATTCCCACATGCAGGGCATCCTTTTCTTCGATGGACATCGATCGTGGCGAAGTACATGTCGCTGAAGTCGCAGATCAGCAATTTGCCCTTCAAGGTCGAGCCTACACCTGCCAGTATCTTCATTGCCTCAAGCGTCTGCAAAGCGCCAATCACGCCCGGCGTGGCCCCAACCACACCTCGAACGTCGCACGTCAACAGGCTACCGTCGTCAACACTTGGAAAGACACATTCTAAGCAGGCAGTCTCAGGCGGTGCAAAAACCGAGATGTTGCCTTCGAGGCCTATTGCCGCGCCGAAAACGTATGGAATTTGTAACTTTGCGCAGACGCGGTTGACCAAGTACCGCGTTCTCATGTTGTCCAAACCATCCACAACGCAGTCCATATCCGAAAGCAGCCTCTCAGCGTTGCCAGCGTTTAGGTTCTCCGGAACAGGCTCAACCTTGATCAGAGGGTTGTGCTCCTTCAGTTTTTTCGCAGCTACCTCAACCTTTGGATAATTCAGATCGCCAAGCGTATACAGAATCTGTCTGTGAAGGTTGCGTAGCTCGACTATGTCTTGATCTATTAGGCGAATGTGTCCTACGCCCGCGAGGGCAAGGTAAAGCGAGGTAACTGTTCCGAGACCACCGAGGCCGACGACTGCCACCTTCGATTCGGCGAGTTTTCTCTGGCCTTTTTTGCCGAGTTCCTTGAGTGTTGTCTGGCGGCTGTAGAACTCGTCGAAGGCCACGGTTTTCTTTGCTTTCACCATTGAACCTGTCCTCCGTTCTAGGTTTCTATTTCTGCTGTTCAGATTTATATCTGCCCTTCTTCAGAAACTGCCTCGCGTAAATCTCCCTCACCCGCTGGATAGTGTCAACGTCCGCCACGGTTTTGTCGTCGCGTATGCGGGTTATCCTCGCGAACCTGAGAGCCATTCCGCACTTGTATTTTGGACTACTTTGAATCTCGTTGTAGGCCACCTCGACCACTATCTTCGGAACGACTGACACCGAATGCGAATTGCTTTTCACAGCTGTCTCCTTAAGCCGTCTCGTCATCTCAATAATCTCCGCGTCTGTCAACCCTTTGAACGTCTTGCCCACGGCAAGTAGCTCACCTGTCTCAGCATCACGCGCCGCCAAATAGTAATCAGAAAGCCAGCCTACTCTTCGACCGTAGCCGTATTCAGCAGCCACGATTGCCAAGTCCAGAGGCTCCAAGATGGGCTTGATTTTGAGCCAGCGTTTTCCGCGGATGCCCGGCGTGTAGTGGCTGTCAAGCTTTTTGGCCATGAGTCCTTCGTGGCCCGCGTCCATTGCCTCTTTCAGAAAGCGCTCAGCCTCCGCAGCGCTGTCCGTTATGAGCTGTGTGGCCAGCTCTATCTGACCTGCGTTTTCCGCCAAAATCTGCCTCCGCCGCGTGTAAGGCATGGAGATTACGTCCTTCCCATCGATGAACAAAACGTCAAACAGATACAGCTTCACAGGCACCTGCTCTGCCGTTTCATCTACGGCTTTGGTTCTTCTGAATCTTCGCATGAGATGCTGAAAGGGTATTGGATGACCGTTGGCGTCTACGGCTATGACTTCGCCTTCAAGTATGGCTTCCTTTGCCTCTACATTGTCCTTCACTTCCTCGCAGATCTCGGGCAGGCTGTCAGTCACGTCTGTCAGTCGTCTGCTGAAAATTTTGACCTCGTTGTTTAGTTTGTGTATTTGGACTCTTGCGCCGTCGTACTTGTACTCGAAGGCCGTTTTATCCTCCTGCTCCTTCAGGGCTTCCGCAACGCTGTTGGCCATCTGTGCTAGCATGAGGCTCACTGGTCTGAAGACTTTGAAGCCGATTCGTTGCAGGCCTTCGGCGCCCTCAGTTTTGGCGGTGGAGGCGACATCGCCAATGTCGCCGGTGATCATGCTTGCTCTCTGGACTTGTTCAAGAGGCACGTGAAAGGCTTTGGAGATCGCTTGCTCCATCAGTCCCTCGTGAAAGCCTGTTCGCATGTCGCCCGTGAAGATCTTGGCCAGGTATTTGGCCTCTGAGGGCGTGGCCGCGCTGAACAATGCCTCGACGAGGCGTTCTCGTTTCTCCTTTGAGCCCCGTCCTGTGATCCCAGCTATTGCCTCGAAGCTACGTCTTACCTCCATGATGGTCAAGGTCTTCGCGAAAAGCGTGGCTTGCCTTCGGGTTTTACTATTCTCGAAAACAGCCTGCGTGGCTGAGCCGACATCACCTGTTTTGCTGAAAGCTTCGGTAAATGCAGACCATTCGATGTTGGTTATGCGTTTGATTATGTCGCTCAGCGTTGCCCAGCTAACCTCAAGTGTGAGTTGGCTGTGTTTGGGGAATGGCCTGCCCAGAAGCATGGAAACGGCAGGCTCAATCTCCTGTGGTTCAAGTTTCTCCAAGAAGGCTGCGGCGAGATCTAGGATTTGAAGGCGTTTCCGCGTGACCTCCAACTTGTCGCCTAGTTCAGCCAGAGCCATGAAGGGTGTCGGCATAGCCTCAACCTTCAGAAAGTATGTGCCTCTTCAATCAACGCTTCTACAGAGATAAAGCTTCTCAGAAACAGTTGCACTTGGAAAAAATGGTTGATGAGTGAAGCGCAGGTCTAGAACGTCTCTTCGAGCTTCTTCTTCACTTCTTTTATCTTCTTCTCCAATTCCTCGATCTTGTCCTTCTTGCCCAGCGCCTTGTAAGCGTCTCTAGCATATTCCAGCGCGCTCAAGCCGAATCTGTCGAACCCCTTCAGGAAGGACAGCTCAGCCGATTTCACAAAGTCTTCAGCTGCCTCCTCATACTCCTTAAGCGCAAACGAGGCTTCGCCTGCTTTGTACATCATGCTTGTGGAGTCAAAGTAGTTCTGGCCCTTGTGGTAAAGCTCGGCGGTGCGCTTGAAGATCTCTCTTGCTTCTTTGAACTTGCCTGCATCAAAAAGCGTGCCTGCCTCCTTGTGCATTCGCACAGGATCTTCCTTTTCCTTCTTCTCAACCGGTGCACTCATCTTGTCCAACTCGCAATGTGCCTATTATGAGCCGCGGACTCACATTTAGGTTTTCCCACTACAAACGCCAAGCGCGCGCTTGTGGTAATAAAAAGGGAATGTTTTTGCTTTATGGTTCTGGCAGTTTCCATATTAACACGCGGAGTTCGTCGGCTCTTCCTCCGTCCTGGCTCACCTGTATCATGCTCGGGTTTTGGGTGTAGCAACTCCAATAGAACCCTTGTGTTTGTCCTGTGTCCAAGTAAGTATCCCCACCATAGTAGAATTGATGAACCATAGGTCCGCCGCTGTCCGGCCAATCTCTATACCATTTTGCCAGTACGTAGACAAAAATATCGCTCGTTCCCAAGCTGTGATTAAAATCGATAACGATGCGGCTATTGGTTGCCACCCAACCACTATCATAGTCTGGGCTGAGGATTCCAGCCAGTCCTTGGAGGCCTTGCTCACCTCGTAGACCCTGAAGTCCAGTTGCGCCCTGTGGCCCCTGAATTCCTGCCGGTCCCTGTGGTCCTTGTGGCCCAACCGCCAACTGCATAACCACCACTGCTGACAATGCGCTGGAGGCCAGAATCGCGATGACGAGCCCAACCACAAATATCGTTGTTGATATGCCCGCGAGAGCTTTTCCTTCAGACATTCTTCCACTTCCTTTTTCCTCTTTAGATTCTTCTATCTTCTTAAGACTTTTCGAACAATGTCAAGTTCTCGCGCGTGTCAGAGCGCGCGCTAACCATCTTTTTTCTATTTTGCGTTTAAGAAGGGGCAAGCTAAGGCTTGCGAGTCTCTGGGCTGCAAGAGACAGGAATATTCCGCCGA